>CAZWED010000130.1:0-8514 GCA_964632645.1 uncultured Ferrimonas sp.
CCTTCCATCACCTTGTCCCAGAGGGCGTTGGTGGCTTCGGTGGCACCAGCCAGGAAGGACTCGTCACCCTCGTAAGGGGTGTAGTTCTTCTGGATAAAGTCCCGTACGTTGACTTCAGTTTTCCAGTCGCCGGCGGCAAAGCCGTTCCAGGCTTGGGCAAACAGTTCGGTGTTATCAGTCATGACAGTTACCTTCACGTTAGGATCCGAAATAATTCGGCTGTGGCCGCGCTGTGCGGCCGGAAAGGGTCATGTCCAGGCCAGGGTTGGCCAGGGCAAAGCGCGCGTCCCGCAAAGCGGAAAACGGCAAAATTGAGAAGAGGAGTTCAGCGACGGGGAGGAGGACTTTCAATACGGCGCACGTTGGCCAGGCCGGGACGGCCAGAGCGGAAAACCGAAGATGATGCAAACGGGTCTTTTGGGTCATGGAACCAGGTCCGTCGTCGCCAAAGTGCATTCGTTAGCGAAGTATATCGCCGCTGTAGGTATGGTGCGTGTTCCGTCGCACTGTTGTCGCCTGCGCCGCGATGGGCGCCGTTTCCTGGCCACCAGACAACTGATGAATCAGTCGTTTAATTGGTCATACCAAATAACATGGCAAGAGCGTAACACAGGGCATAAAAGCTGTATTGCAGGTGGTGGTGAAATTGCAAACAGGTCAGCATTTCCATGAATTCTGTGATTGTCCTCATGCAAATTGCCGGTTGCCAGTGATCAGGATCCCCGTTTGGAACAGGGAATGAACGCCCTTACCCGGACGAGTCGGTGGATCATTCTCGCCAGACTTAAATGGTAATACCAATTATCCTTCAGGTGCAAAATGTTGGCAATTGGCGGCGGATTGCTTAGGATCTACCCCCTTTTCCCATTGGCAACTCGATGGACCCGTTCCGATGATGGATAACAAGCTGGCCAGCCGGCTGACTCTGGCGGCCCTGAGCCTGACCCTGCTTTACTTCGTCCTGTGGCTGTGCGGCCCCCTGTTCCTGGCGGGTTCCGGCCTTTGGCTGGGTCTGCCTTTATGGTTCTGGCTGTCCTGCGTGGCTGCCCCACTGGTGCTGCTGAGCCTGTTGTTTGTGTGGCTGGGAGGCACCCGTGGGTGATTTCACTCTGCTTCTGCCCATTCTGCTTTATCTGATCGTCACTCTGGTGATCGCCCGGGTCGCGGCGGCACGGCAAAGCGGACAGGGTGGTTTTACCCAGCGCTACTTCCTGGGCGGCCAGTTTATGGGGGGCACCCTGCTGGCGCTGGCGTTGGTGACCACTTACACCAGCGCCTCCTCCTTTATTGGGGGGCCCGGTGCCGCCTACAAGTTTGGTCTGGGCTGGGTGCTGCTGGCGATGGTGCAGGTGCCGGTTGCCCTGCTGACCCTCGGGGTGCTGGGGCCCAAACTGTGGCGTCTGGCCAAGGAGCGCGGCGCCGTCACCATTCTTGATGTGCTGGAACAGCGCTACCGCAGTCCGACCCTGTTGTGGCTGGCGGGCATCAGCCTGCTGGCGGCGTTTGTCGGCATGGTGGTGGTGCAGTTTACCGGCGGGGCGCGCTTGCTGTCGGTGATGACCGGCGTGGACTACCGTGTGGCGCTGGCGATTTTCGTCGGCACCGTCCTTATCTATACCCTTTGGGGCGGATTTCGCGCGGTCAGTTACACCGATGCCCTGCAGGGGCTGGTGATGATATTCGGCATGATCGCGCTGTTTGTCGGCCTGCTGGTCAAGGGGGGCGGTATGGCCAACCTGACCGACACGCTGGCGGCACAGGACCCCGGACTGCTTCAGCCCCACGGGCCCGACGATTTTCTCTCCTGGCCCTTTCTGATGTCTTTCTGGGTGCTGGTGTGTCTTGGCACACTGGGATTGCCCCACACCGTGCTGCGCACCATGGCGGTGAAAGACATGGGCGCTTTGCGACGGGCGATGATTCTGGGAACGGCGGTCTCCTCCGTGGTGATTCTCCTGCCTCACCTGAGCGGCGTACTGGGGCGGGCACTGTTGCCGGATCTGGCCAGTCCCGACGAGGTGATGCCAACCCTGATGGTGACGCTGTTTCCTCCCATGGTGGCGGGGTTGCTGCTGGCGGCGCCGATGGCGGCGGTGATGTCCTCCGTCGATTCCATGCTGCTGCAGGCCGGCTCGACCCTGGTGCGGGATATGGTGCAACGTCACCGGCCGCTGTCCGAAGGGCGCCAGAAGGCGCTGAGCTATGGTTCGACGGTGGGGTTGACGCTGCTGTGTGGAGTCCTGGCGCTGGACCCGCCGGACATGATTGTCTGGCTTAACCTGGCGTCCCTCGGGGCACTGCAGGTGGTGTTCCTCTGGCCTTTGGTGCTTGGCCTGTTCTGGCCACGCGCCAACGCAAGAGGGGCGATCCTGTCGATGCTTACCGGCCTGGCCCTGTTCCTCTACTGGACGACCGCCGCCATCAAGCCATTGGGACTGCATGCCATCGTACCGTCGCTGGCGCTCAGTGGTGTGGTGTTCCTGCTGTTTTCCCTGCGCCGCCCGGCGTAGCGGCAGCGGTTGGGGGCATAAAAAAAGCAGGCCAGTTGGCCTGCTTTTTTGCTGTTCGGATGGTGCTTCAGTGCATCAGTGACGCCAGACGATCGCGAATTTCACGGCCGCGCTCGGTCAGGAAGGCGCGCTTGATGCGGTAGTCCTGCTCGTCAACCCGCAGTTCCACCAGGCCCAGGCCGTTGCGACCAGAATGGACGCGATCCGAAAGCAGGCGGGCATTGCGACTGGCGCTGGCCTGTGACATTTCGAAACGCTCCTGCAGCTCCTTGATGGAGCACCCCTCTTCCTGACACACCTGCATAAACATCAGGCAGGTCTGGGGCGGGATCTCGCTGTACACTTCGCGGAAAATCTCCACACCCTGCATGATTTTGGTCAATTGAGCGTGACTCATAATTATCTTTTTCCTTTGCTCAACGGATAAAAAGGGCCCCAAAAGGTCGATATCCTGATGACGGCCTAATCAAGGCGCGACCGGACGGTGGATATTGATATCAGTAGCGCCTGCATCCTGCCAGCGACACGAAAGCAAAATATGATCCTGCGCACAGACAACCCGAGCGCGAAACGCTTGCTGATCTGAAACTTACAGAAACGTCTAAATCGGTGTTAAAAAGGCGCGCGTTCTGTTGTGGCAAGGTAACGCGTTCGACGGATATGTTGACGGGATGGGCGGTTTCTTATGGGGGCATCACACCCAGGTGACGGTGACGCCGGCAAAGGGAAGGGCGAGAGTGTCATTCAGTTTCAGAGTGACGGGGTAAAGCGTAGGAAAAGAACACGGGCTGCCGAAGCAGCCCGTTCGATCAACCGATGGTGGTCCAGATCGGCGCGTGGTCCGACGGCTTGTCGATGCCGCGCAGCTCGTAATCCACGCCAGCGTCCACCAGGCGCTGGGTCAGCGCCGCGGAGGTGAGGATCACATCGATGCGCAGGCCCCGGTTGTCATCAAAACCCCGGGAGCGGTAATCAAACCAGCTGTAGGTTTGCGACTCGTCCGGGTAGAGGTGACGGAAACTGTCGGTGAATCCCCAGTTCAGCAGCGTGGCCAGCCACTCGCGCTCTTCCGGCAGGAAAGAGCACTTGCCGGTTTTGAGCCAGCGCTTGGCGTTGGCCTCGCCGATGCCGATGTCCAGATCGGTGGGGCTGATGTTAATGTCGCCCATCACCACCACCTGTTCGTCCGCCCGGCGGTGCTGTTCAAGGTGGGTCATCAGGTCGGCATAGAAGCGACGCTTGGCCGGGAACTTGGTTTCATGGCTGCGGTTCTCCCCCTGGGGGAAGTAGCCATTCAACACGTGCAGCGGCTGGCCGTCACCGTCCTCAATGGTCACCATGATCATCCGACGCTGGGCGTCGTCCTCATCGGTGGCAAACCCTTTCTGAATCGCCAGCGGCTTCTGCCGGGTCAGCATGGCCACGCCGTAGTGGCCCTTCTGCCCGTGGTAGGCCACGTGGTATCCCATCGCTTCGACCGCTTCCAGAGGAAACTGGGGATCATCCACCTTGGTTTCCTGCAGGCCGATGACGTCCGGCTGGTGCTTCTCAATCAACGCCGCCAACTGGTGCAGGCGCGCTCTCAATCCATTGATATTGAAGGAGACAAACTTCATCAGCCGAACACTTTCTTAAACGGTTTGATGACGGAGTTTTTGTACACACCGGCGTCGATGTAGGGGTCGGCGGCGGCCCAGGCTTCTGCCGCTTCCAGTGAGTCGAACTGCGCCACCACCAGAGGACCGGTGAAACCCGCGGCACCCGGGTCTTCACTGTCGACGGCCGGCAGCGGGCCAGCGGTCAGCAAGCGGCCTTCATCCTGCAGTTGCTGCAGGCGGGCGAGGTGAGCCGGGCGGGCGGCAAGACGTTTTTCCAGGCTGTTTTCCACGTCGGTGGAGCAGATCATATACCACATGATGTTGTTTCCTGTTGGCTTGAGTGCGGATGACCTTACCATGCCGGAACGGCCCGTCCAAGGCACAAAAAAGCCCGCCGGAGGCGGGCTTTTTCTGACCGGTCGATTACGCAGCAGCCGGGGCGGCTTCGGCGCTTTCCACCTCGTTCTTGACCGGCTTGATCACCACGGCCAGTACCGCAGCGACGGCCAGCATCACGGCAGATACGGTGTAGGCGATGGCGTAGGAGCCGTAAGCGCCCGCAACGTAGCCGGCGATCACCGGGCCGATAAAGCCGGCAACACCCCAGGAGGTGTACAGCACACCGAAGTTGGAGCCGTAGTTTTTCAGGCCGTAGTAGTCCGCGGTGATGGAGGGGAACACGGACAGCAGGGCGCCGTAGCCGATGCCGGCCAGTGCCGCGCCCAGGATAAAGCCCCACTCGGTGGTCAGGGTCGGGAACAGCAGCATGTTGCCGCCCTGGATCAGGAACACCAGCAGCAGGGTCTGGCTGCGACCCAGCTTGTCGGACAGGATGCCCATCACGATGCGGCCTGCGGTGTTAAAGATGGCCAGCACCACCACCAGGAAGGCGGCGTTGGTCAGGTTACCCTGCAGCGCGGCGATGCTGGTGATGTTGCCGATCAGCATCAGGCCGGCGGACGCGGCGAAGCAGAACATGACCCACAGCATGTAGAACTGCGGGGTTTTCAGCATCTGGCGCCAGCTCATGTCGGCGTTGGCGGCGGCCTTGGCTTTGCCTGCCAGATTGGCCGGTTCGGCCGGGGTGTAACCTGCCGGCGGGTTGACGATGGTGAACGCCAGGGGCACCGCGATCAGCAGGGCCGCAGCACCGAGGAACAGGAAAGCGTTGTTGATGCCGTACTCACCGATCAGGTGGGTGGTCAGCGGGGCCAGGTACAGGGGAGCCATACCGAAGCCACCGGCGATAAGGCCGTTCACCAGACCCTTCTTGGAGGGGTGGAACCACTTCATGGCGGAGGGGCTCAGACAGGCGTAACCGAAGCCGATGCCCGCGCCCACCAGGACGCCAAAGGTCAGGACCAGCATCAGCGGGGTGGTGGCAAAGGAGGAGAGCAGCAGCCCGGCGGCAACCATCGAGGCGCCCAGAATCACCATGCGACGGGGGCCCATGCGGTCCTGCAGCACGCCGGAAATCAGCAGGCTGGACGCAAACACCATGACCGCTACGGAGTAGGGCATACCGGCGTCAACGCTGGACCAACCCAGCTCAGTTTGCAGCGCTTTGGAAAAAATACTCCAGGCGTACAGTACGCCCATGACTAGGTTGATGCAGACACCGGCAAGCAGGATCTTTACAGCACGATTCATCGGGTTACTCGCTGAGCCCAGGATCGACAGGGAAACGGGCTTGGGTTAATGGTCAGGCCAATATTCGGGCGCGTACTATAAAGAGCCGGCTACAGGGGAACCAGAGAGGGGTTCCCGCCCGGTGAGGTTTTTTCGTGTTTTGGTGAGGGGATCGCCTTTTTGATTGGTGCGATGTGATGGCGATCACGCTATTTGGCGGGTAAGGATAAGAAAACGGCCCCGCGGGGCCGTCTGTCTTACTTGGAGGACTGGTCCTCTTTGGGCAGATGCTTGTAGAGGTAGGCGATGGTGGCGACAAGAAACGCCAGGGTCATCCCCATCAGGCCAAACACCTTGAAATTCACCCAGGTTTCCTGAGGCAGGTTGAAGGCGATGTAGAGGTTCAGGCCGGAGCAGAACAGGAAGAACACCGCCCAGGCGTAGCTCAGGGTGCTCCAGACCCGCTCCGGCAGGGTGATCTCCTTGCCCAGCATCGATTTGATAACCGGTTTGCCCATCCACTGACTGATCAGAATTACGGCGGTGAACAGGCCATACACCA
Source organism: uncultured Ferrimonas sp. (assembly GCA_964632645.1). Taxonomy (GTDB): domain Bacteria; phylum Pseudomonadota; class Gammaproteobacteria; order Enterobacterales; family Shewanellaceae; genus Ferrimonas. Next base: position 6,300 of record CAZWED010000130.1, read on the forward strand.
GGGTCACTTTCCACTTGATGAAGGTGTCGTCATGGAACAGCACAGTGGCGCCACCAAACACCAGCAGCAGGCCAAAGGTCACCAGGTGCATCTTCTCTACCTTGCGGTACAGCGCGTACATCAGACCCAGCTGTACGGCAGTGGCGACCACGATGGCCCCGGTGGCGGCGAAGATGCCGTAAAACTTGTAGACCGCGAAGAACACCAACAGCGGCAGGAAATCGATCAGTTGCTTCATTGATTCTCTTTGTACAACGGGAAACCCAGTGGCCTCAGTGTACTCAAGCTCAGCGGGTTTGTCTGTGATGGCTGGCGAGCCGATGAGCGGTTGGTCACTTCCGTCGGCGAAAGGTTCCCGCTTTTTTGTTGTCAGGCGGCATGAACGGCAGCGACGGCAAGACAAAAAAGCCACCCGTTCGGGTGGCTTGGTGAGCGGTGTCCCAATCAACGTCTCGTCGCGGCTTTCATACGCTGGACGAAATCGGTGAGGGCGCGGGTCAGGGTGGGCAGGTCCTGGTGATGCTCGGCGATCAGCTTCACCACGGCGGAGCCGGAGATGGCGCCGGCGGCACCGGCGGCAATGGCGCTCCTGACCTGCTCCGGCTCGGCGATGCCAAAGCCCAGCACGGCCGGCGGTGCCCCGAAGCGCTTCAGGGCCTCTAGCAGGTGGTCCACCGGCATGCCTGCGGCGGTTTCGGTGCCGGTTACCCCCGCGCGGGAGAGCAGGTAGGTGTAACCCTCACCGGCTTGCGCCACGGCGTTCAGGGTGGCCTCGTCGGCATTGGGCGGAGCAATAAAGATGGGGGCGATGCCTGCGGCTTTGGCGGCGGCAATAAACGGTTGTGCCTCCTGCACCGGCACGTCGGCAATCAACACCGAATCGACCCCCGCTTCGGCACAGCGCCGGTAGAAGGTGTCCAGGCCCGGTGCAAACACCAGGTTGGCGTAGACCAGCAGGCCGATGGGCAGATCCGGATGGCGCTGGCGGATCTCGGCCAGCAGTGCAAAGCAGTGGTCCGGCGTGGTTCCGGCGTTCAGGGCGCGGATGTTGGCGCCCTGAATGGTGGGGCCGTCTGCCGCCGGATCGGAGAAGGGGAAGCCCAGCTCCAGCGCGTCGGCACCGCCGGCGATCAATGCCTCGATAATGGCCAGGCTGTCACCGGGGTTGGGATCGCCAAGGGTCACAAAGGGAACAAAGGCGCCTTCGCCGCGGGCGGTCAGGGTGTCAAACAGACGTTGGTAGCGGCTCATAGCTTGCCTTCCTTCTCCAGAATGTCGTGTACGGTAAAGATGTCTTTGTCGCCGCGGCCGGACAGATTGACCACCAGCAGGGTTTCCTCAGTGGCCGCTTCGGCCATCTTGTAGGCGTGGGCCAGGGCATGGGCCGATTCCAGTGCGGGGATGATCCCCTCACAGCGGGCCAGGCGCTGAAAGGCGTCCAGCGCCTCCGTATCCGTGATGGAGGGGTACTGGGCGCGCCCGATGGCCGCCAGGTGGGCATGCTGCGGGCCGACGGACGGGAAGTCCAGGCCGGCGGAGACGGAGTAGGACTCCTCGATCTGGCCATGCTCGTTCTGCATCAGCGGCGCTTTCATGCCGAAGAAGATGCCCAGCTTGCCGTGGGCCAGGGGCGCGCCGTGCTCGCCGGTTTCAATGCCGTGACCGGCGGGTTCAACGCCGATCAGGTCGACCCCCTCTTCCTCGATAAAGTCGGCGAACATGCCGATGGCGTTGGAGCCGCCCCCGACACAGGCGATCACCGCATCGGGCAGGCGCCCTTCACGCTCCAGGATCTGCGCTTTGGTTTCCTCACCAATCATCCGCTGAAACTCCCGCACGATGGTGGGGAAGGGGTGCGGGCCGGCGGCGGTGCCGAGCAGGTAGTGGGCTTTGTCGTAGTTGGCGCTCCAGTCGCGCAGCGCTTCGTTGCAGGCGTCCTTGAGGGTGGCGGAGCCGGAGTGCACCGGGATCACCTCTGCCCCCATCAGGCGCATCCGGAAGACGTTGGGGCTCTGGCGCTCCACGTCCTTGGCGCCCATGTAAACCCGGCACTTCAGGCCGAGCAGGGCACAGGCCAGGGCGGTGGCGACACCGTGCTGACCGGCGCCGGTTTCCGCGATGATCTCGTTCTTGCCCATGCGTTTGGCCAGCAGCGCCTGCCCCAGCACCTGGTTGGTCTTGTGGGCGCCGCCGTGCAGCAGGTCTTCCCGCTTGA
>CAZWED010000131.1:0-8499 GCA_964632645.1 uncultured Ferrimonas sp.
GGCCCCCAACCCCTCGAGCTGAACGGCGAAACCCACTACCTGATCGGCAAGATCCGCGCCCCCCATCAGCGCCCCTGGCTGTTCTTCCTGATGGCCCATCCCGTCGCCTTCCTGCTGGTCGCCATCGCCTTCTCCGGCTTGGTGTTTGGCCTGCTGGCCTGGCACCTGGGCAAGCCCCTCCGCCACCTGAAGGACACCGCCGGGGCGCTTGCCCGGGGGGATTTGGATGCGCGGGTCGACGGCGGCACCCTGCAGCGTCGGGATGAGTTGGGCCAGCTGGCCACCAGCTTTAACCAGATGGCGGATTCGGTCACCACCATGGTGAAGGGGCAGCAGCGTCTGCTGTCCGGCATCTCCCACGAACTGCGCACCCCGTTGACCCGACTCCAGCTGGCCCTCGCGCTGGCCAGGAAAAAGGGCGAAAACACCCCGGAGCTGCAACGCATCGGGCGGGAAGCGGAGCAGCTGGATGAGATGATCCGGGAGCTGCTTGCGCTGTCGCGGCTCAATATGCAGATCACCGAGCACAAGCACCGCCTCGACCTGATCGACACGCTTTCCGAGGTGATCGAAGACGCCCGCTTTGAAGCCGAGCAGATGGAGAAGCAGCTCAGTGTCATCATGCCGGAAAAGCTGCCGTTCAAAGGGATTGAGAACCTGCTGCAACGGGCGGTGGAAAACCTGCTGCGCAACGCCCTGCGTTACGCCGACCGCCACGTCAGTCTGGAGATTGTCCGCCAGCCCACCCAAGTGCTGATCCGGATCAGCGACGACGGCCCCGGCGTCCCGGAGTCAGAGCTGGAAACCATCTTCCGCCCGTTTTACCGGGTCGCCGAAGCGCGGGACCGCGACAGCGGCGGCTGGGGGTTAGGCCTGGCGATCACCCAGGGGGCGGTGGAGGCCCACCAGGGCAGAGTGCGTGCCAACAACCGCACTCCGCACGGCCTCACCATGACCGTCATTCTGCCGCTGGCCTAAGCCAGTGGCAGGGTAGGATCCCCACCCCACTCAGCCCATGACCCGTCGTACACCTGCCAGTCAGGGTATCCCGCTACCGTCGCCGCCAGAGCCAGGATGCAGGCGGTCACGCCACTGCCACAGGTGAACACCCAGCGACGGTCCGGGTCCGCCACCCCGGCCAACGCCGCCGCCAGCTGATCCGGCGCCCGCAGGTGGCCCTGATCCAGCAGCGCTGCAAACGGCAGGTTGATCGCCCCGGGCATGTGTCCGGGCCGCACACCCGGGCGCGGCTCCGGCTCCTGGCCGGCAAAACGTCCCGGCGCACGGGCATCCAGTACCTGCACGGCGTCCGCCCGGATGGCCGCCAACAACTGCGGTGCCTCAATCACCTTTTCAATGCCCGCCGGAAGGGGGTACTCAGACGGCGCAACCGGTGCAGGCACCCCCTGTTCACTCGGGTGACCCGCCGCCAGCCAGGCGGGCAGGCCGCCGTCCAGCACGGCCACCGCGTCGTGCCCAATCGCCTTGAGCATCCACCACACCCGGGGGGCCGAAAAGAGGCCATGACAGTCATACACCACCACCCGGTGTTCAGGCTGAAGGCCGAGCCGGGACAGCTCACGGGCAAACTGGGCCGGTTCCGGCATCATGTGCGGCAGCGTCGTACCCGGCCGGGCCAACGCCCCGTCAAAATCAAAAAAGCGCGCACCGGGAATGCGACGCTGCAGAAAGGCCGAGTGGCCGTCCCGCTCACTGCCCGGCAAAAACCAGCTGCCATCCAGCACCACCAGGTCCGGCTCGTGTTGCCACGCCGCCAGTTGCGCGACCGTCACCAGATCGGGAAACGCCATCGTTACTGTCCTATGAATGAGGGGTTGTCCGTGGCCCCTAGCCTACCCGACTCCCCGCGTCGGCGCTTGCGTTCTGATCCCGGGCAGAGTAAAACGAGCCCATTTCGTCAACGCGGACCGCCCTTATCATGTTTGAGATTGCCCTGTACGAGCCGGAGATCGCCCCCAATACCGGCGCCATCATCCGCCTGTGCGCCAATAACGGTTGCCGCCTGCACCTGATTGAACCCCTGGGCTTCGACATGGATGAGAAGCGACTGCGCCGGGCCGGGCTGGACTACGCTGAACTGACCAGCGTCACCCGATATCCCAACTATGAGGCGTTCCTGACCGCCATGGCCGGTCGCCGCGTGTTTGCCCTCACCACCAAGGGCAGCCGCCCCCATACCGAGCCCAGCTACCAGCCCGGTGACGTGCTGCTGTTTGGCCCGGAAAGCCGGGGACTGCCGGCGGACGTGCGTGACGTCATCCCGCCGGAGCAGCGGATCCGCATCCCGATGATGGCGGAAGCCCGCAGCCTGAACCTGGCCAACGCCGTTTCCATTGTCAGCTACGAAGCCTGGCGCCAACTGGACTTTGCCGGGTCGCTCTGAGAGCCTGAACCACAGCCCCGTGTCCGATAACCGAGGATAGCCCCACCATGTCACTGCAGGACCAATTGCTGAAAGCCGGCCTCGTCAGCAAGCACGACGCCAAAAAGGCCAACAAAGACAAGCACCGGGCCCGTAAGGCGGGCAAATCGGTGGTGAACGAAGCCAAAGCCGAAGCGGCACAGAAGCGCGCCGAGCAGGCCGAGCGGGACCGTCAGCTGAACGCCCAACGTAAGGCCGAAGCCGAAAAGAAAGCGCTGCAGGCCCAGATCCGCCAGCTGATCACCGTCAATGCCCAGCCCCGCGACAAGGGTGACCTGGCGTACAACTTCTCCGATGGGGGCACCATCACCAAGCTGTACGTGACGGCCGCGCTGCAACAGGGCCTGATCAATGGCCAGCTGGCCATCGCCAAACTGGAGCAGGAGTATTATCTGATCCCCGCCGCCGTGGCGGAGAAGGTGGCGCAACGGGATGCCGCCGCCATCGTGCTGCTGAACGACAAGTCCAGCGACGCCCCGGACGAGGATGACCCCTACGCCGATTACCAGATCCCCGATGACCTGATGTGGTAAATCGCGCCACCCTAAAAAAACGCCCGCATTTGCGGGCGTTTTTTTATCCAATCAGGCGTGACCCCGTTGGTTCAAATCGGCTTCCTCTCGGTGAGGATGTCCTATCTAATTTCAAACGCCACTCGCACCCCGTCCGTTGCAAGGGGCGCGTGCAGGGTCGTGATGGGCGGCGATTCAGGACGAACACCACTTGCAGGAGCTTTGCCATGCGCTTTTCCAACGTCGCTCTGGGCCTCATAGCCCTCGTCACCCTGACCGGTTTCGGCGACGATAACAGAGAGAGCACCACAACGCCGGAGCCAGAGCCAACGCCGATAAACCGCTTTGTCATTCAGGGCATCGCCACCGATGCGCCAATGAAAAATGCCACCATCACCGCCTCATTCGGTGACCAAACCAGCACCACAACCGCGGACGAAAACGGCCAGTACATGCTGGAGTTTTTCTACCAGCCCGGCACGCTGAGCGGTAATGAAATGGTGGTGCTGAAGGCATTGGGTGAAGGTGATCAGAACCACATCGAATTGATCAGCCAACTGGGTTCGTTCAGCGCGTTGCAGGAACAGGCCGGCACCGACGGCGTACTGACTCAGGACGAGTCTGCCCGAACCGCCATCACCCAGGTCAGCACCGCTTTGCATCTGCTGGCCAAGGACACCGGTATTGCACTGACGAGCGACGCAGCGCTGGCCGAGGCGGAAGCCCAGGTGAATACCGAAAGCCTGATGATGCTGATTGCCCTGATCAAAGTGCTGGCCGACAACCCCGACTTTACGCCGAAGCAGGGCACCACCTTGAAACGGCTGACCCCGATAGGGGAAGAGCGTGTGGATGAGGTCATCGAAGCCTATCTGCAAGAGAACGGCCTGGTGGACGAGGACTGGCAGCTTAACGACGCGCTGGAAACCGCCCTGGACACCGCGCAGGAAGAGACCTTGAAGAATCCCGCCATGACTCTGGCATTTTCTGCCGAAGATCTGCTTGGCACCAACCTGTTCACCGTTAACATCACCAGGGGCTGGATGGCGCAAAATGACGTTGTGCTGAACCTGGCCGCCGATGGCAGGAGCAGCGTCAGCAATCCCGGCACCCACGACGACATCATCAGCGCAGACGTTGCCACAGAATGGCACCTCACAGAGCAAAATCGCCTGGTCGTCAGCTACAGCGAGAACAGGGAGGCGTATTCCTCCTACCTGACATTGGACGATGTGGCCGCAGGATGGGGTCAGGCCGTTGCAGATGCGCTCGCGCCCAACTGGCAGGAAGGCCATATGCGGTACGTCGAGTCCACCGACAGCATTGAGTTCATCAGACTCACCGCAGGCGAAGCGAGCCAGGTGGTCATTTCGTCCAACAAAACCTTTACTCTGGACCCCACCTCCGCTGACTTGAGCTGGGAGGGAGCACTGCCCAGCTATCAGGAGCGCACCGTGGAGGCCGCCGGGGTTATGCGTCTTGCCAGCCAGTTGAGTCCCCTGTGGGACAGCGCACCCGAAGGCACCTGGGCGCTGCCGATGGTCAGCAGCATTCCGTGGCTCGACGGCCCTCGGCATTACCTGATTCACGACGACGTGACGTTGGCCGAAGGTGGCTCAGTGCTGGATGAAGCTGGCGAAACCCGTGGCCAGTGGCAATTCGCCGATGGCAGGCTCTCCATTACCTCCGGAGACTGGATCATCCGCTACCAGCCCTATGCCCGGAGCGAGGCCCTCATGAGCGCCATTGTCTCCGTCGTCAAAGGGGAGCTTGAGCAGTCTGCCGTGAGATGGATTGCCCCGTGTACTTTGCGCCAGGATCAACAGCGGGATGGTTCGTGCAGGGGACCCGTCCCGCCCCAACGTTGATGCCGTCTACGGCTAACCCTTCGGCGAAGTTGGCAGCCTGAGGTGGGCCTGCCGCCCCCCGATGATCCGATTGCCGGCGACAGGCGCAGCGATTGACGCGGCCCGCGCTCTGCACCTGGATAACGCGCCCGGCCGGTAACGGACGCACTCATCCACAAAAACGCCCGCATTGGCGGGCGTTTTTTATTCGGGTCGGGCGGTTACTGACCCACCCCTTTCAGCACGATCTGGTCCAGCCCGTCGCCGAAGGGGTCGATGTGGTAATCGTTGATAAACCGCAGCGTGTCGCCCTCTTCAATGCGCACGCGCAGACCGTAGCGGTGGTTTTCCACGAGTTTGGCCGGGTCATACTGCAGCGCAAAGGCGAAGGGCGGCGGCCCCTGAACTTCAATGCGCTGTTCGCTGATCACCTCCGCCATCGCATCGGCTCTGGACACGTCCTCCAGCACCACCAGCATGGTGGTACCAGGCTTCAGCAGGATCCGCTCGCGATACAGCGCCTGACCGGTAATGGTTTCCATGGAGGCACTCTCCTGTTGCGGTGTTGTCGTGGGCGCTTCACCGCCACATCCGCCCAACAGGGCGCCGATGGCCAGCAAGGCCGGCAATTGCCATTTCATCCTAATCCTCCTCCGGGTATCCGGACACTCAGTATGGGGGCTTAGCGGAACAGTTGGTCCGGATGCACCACCAGCGCCCGGTAATGGGGCGAGTTGGTTTTGTCCGAGATCACGTCGATCTCCACCTTAACCGCCTTGGTATCGTAGTCGATCTCGTTGATTTTTCCGATGATATTACCGCCATCAAACAGATGGATGGAGCCGCCAAAGGTGAACATGGTGTCCCGGTCACTCTGGTATTCCGCCACCGAGGTGATCGGACTGAACCAGTCGTAGCCCCGCTCCTTGCCGTACTCCCAGACCTGCTGCACCGTCATGTATTTCTCATCGATCCGGTACTCCACGGCCCGGCTGTAGCGCTCGGTCTTGAAGAAGGGCTGGCGGTAGTGGCGACCATCGCCGTTATCAAACACCGTGAGGGTGCCTTTGTCGCTGAGCCAGGCGGTATGCTGCGTGTAAGCGAAGTCAAAGTTGCCCTCACACACCCCTTTGTCGGAGCAGTTGATCGGCTTGCCGTTGGCGTCCACCGGGGTCAGCAACTTGTCAGCCAGCGGTCCCTGCCAACCGATGCGGGCGCTGAGGATCCACTTCACCTGTTTGTCCCGGCCAATCTTGATGGCACTGGCCTGATGACGGGGAGAGATGATGATGCTGTCGTCGCTGGGGTCGTAAGCGATGGCGTTAACGTGGGCCCAGTTGCGACCGGCCCCGACGCCCACCGCGTCACCAAAGGGCGCATCCGGCTCCAGCACCACGGCTTTGCCCTCGGCGTCGACGTTGCGGCTGATGCAGACGGCGGAGGCATCCAGCGCCTTGATCAGGTCATCCCGCAGGGGGTCGAGGATTTCGGGCAGCGCCCAGACATCCAGCAGACGGCCGCTCTTGTCCACTTCAATGATGTGGTCGCGCACGGTGTGCACCACCTGGCCGTCGTCACGCACGTAGTTGCGCTTGGCCACCCGCAGCAACACGGTGCCTTGCGGGGTTTCCACCGACTCGTGGGACGCGTCCATAAAGCCGCGGGGCAGCGGCTGGTTCTGGGCGAACCGGCCCATCAGGTCCATTTCATACCAGCGTTGGCCCTGCACGAAGGTGTAGCTGCCGGTGGCGGTGGGGTTGATCCCCATCAGGTAACCGCGTCGGTTCACGTCGCGCTGTTTGCCGTCGTAAACCGCATCGGGGCTCAGCCACCAGCGGTACTCGCCCTGGGTGTCGACCACGTAGGTCATCGGGACGGCATCAAACGGCAGTGAGCCGCCCGCCGGGTTGGCGTCCAACAGGCCGGAGCTGGCGTCTTTCTGGGCGCCCCAGTGCAGGTCGGAGCCCTGCGGCAGCAGGGTATGGCTGTTCACCAGGTAGAGGCGGTCCTCGAAGCCCGGCGCCACGGTTTTCACCTCGACCGGCTGCAGCTCGGAGGTGGAGCGGTTGTCCATGTAACGGTTCTGCAGGCTGCCGGTGCGAATGGCGTAGGTTTCCTCCACCGGTTCACCGTTCAGGTGATAGCGCACCACCACGGTGTTGAGGTGATTGGCGTAGAGGCCAAAGACCGGGATGCCATCGTAGGTCAGCAGGCTTTGCCGACCCACCGGATAGTCGATGCTCACGCCATCCGGACCCTTACCCTGCACGGTGACGTGCACGTCGGAAACCGGCTTGCCGGCCAGTTCAATCAGGGCGGTGAGAGGCGCGGTCCCGTAGGGATCCACCACCACCGCTCCCAGCTTTCCGGCCGCCGGCGCCGGGGGCAGACTCACTGCTGCCGCCGACCCCATGATCCCCATCGCCGCCATGGCCAGGACCATCCGCTTCAACATTCTGTCGCTCCTAAATATCGGTTAACGTGCTACAAGCTAACCTCTTTTGAGTGCGACATCGGTGACTGGTGCCCGACCTTCCCGGAAAAAAAACCAAACCTTGAAGCGGCGCACACCGGGCCGCTGCCAAACCCGTCGGGGCGGCGATTAAAACGGCACGTTCAGCGCCTGGCAGAGGAACCGCATGTAGGGGTCTGCCCCGACAAACGCCCGCTCCATCTCATCCAGCAAACCCTCCCCCATCACCTGTTCATCGCGCAATGGCATGATGCCGATGAAATCCTTGCGCTTGAGGTCTTCCAGTTGGGGGTGGTCCTTGTCGTACCCCTTGGGCGGGCGTACCAGGCTGTCGCCCTGCAGGCTAAAACGACGGCAGAACTCCCCATCATCGCGGGCGGCCAGCCAGCGGATGGGGCTGCGATCGATGGCGTCGCGGATGGCCGCAAGGGCGCGCGGTTCAGGACGCCAGCAGCCCACCCCCAGGAAGCAGTGGCCCGGCTCAATGTGCAGGTAGTACCCCGGCGCATGAACATCCTTGCCGAGGTCGTGGCGGAACTGAATGCCGATGTTGGTTTTGATGGGCGATTTGTCCCGGGAAAAACGGGTATCCCGGTAGGGCCGCATCAGGGAGCCGCCCACCTTGCGCGCGTCCGCCCGGAAACGCGGGGCAAACTCCGCCAGCCGTGGGGCAAAACTGGCGATCAGATCCAGGGCGGGGCCGCGCACGGTTTCTTCATATCGGGCCTTGTTGGCGTTGAACCACTCACGATGGTTATTGGCCTTGAGTTCAGTAAGAAAACCCAGGCTTTCCGGACGAATATAGGGGATCACAGGCTGGCTCCGGTTTGACGATCTATTCTCAATGCTATCCTCCCGGAAAACCTGAGACTGGCGCTCAGGATCCTGAGGTTTCAGGGGATCGGGGGATAACCTGATCCCGGTCAAATCCTAGTCACCCTCACCCCCCTATAGTCAAGGGTGCACCTGATGGATTTAGGACAACAGGAGGCAGACATGCCCGAGCATCGCATCGAACAGATAAGGAATGCGGCTCTAATGGGTCATAGTGGCAGCGGCAAATCCACCTTGCTGGAAGCCCTGCTCTTTGGCGCCAGAGCCATCAGTCAACGCGGCAGGGTCGAGGACGGCACTAACCATGCCGACTTCACCCCCCAGGAAAAAGCCCACCACCACAGCCTGGAAGCGTCCTTCCTCTCCCTCGACCACCACGACACCCACATC
>CAZWED010000132.1:0-8497 GCA_964632645.1 uncultured Ferrimonas sp.
CATCATGGCCTTCACCGCCTTCGAGGACTTTTTCCTTGATGGCGTTGGTGATGTGCGGGATCACCTGAATGGTGGCACCCAGGTAGTCACCACGACGCTCTTTACGCAGAACGTCGGAGTAGATGCGACCGGTGGTGAAGTTGTTGCGCTTGGTCATCTTGGTGCGGATGAAGCGCTCATAGTGGCCCAGATCCAGGTCGGTCTCGGCACCGTCTTCGGTCACAAACACTTCACCATGCTGAGTCGGGCTCATGGTGCCCGGATCCACGTTGATGTAGGGATCCAGTTTCATGATGGTGACGTTGAGACCGCGGGCTTCCAGCAGCGCAGCAACGGACGCTGCAGCAATACCTTTACCCAAGGAGGAGACCACCCCGCCCGTAACGAAGATGTAGTTTGTAGTCATGCTGAACCTGAGAAATTTGGGAACTTCGTGCTGCGGCGCAGGAGCTGCGGCAACAACCAATAGGACGGGACGACATTATACCAGAGGCCCCCAAATCCAACAATGGTCAGCCGACTGAATTAACGCTTTTCTCCGGCCTTAACCTGCTGCCAAAACGCTTCCAGCTGATCCAGCCCGGCGTCTTCGACGAGCAGGCCGGATTCGCCGCAGTAGTGCTCCACCTGTCGGAAGCGCCGCTCGAACTTGGCATTGGCCTTACGCAGTGCCTGCTCCGGGTCGACGTTCAGGTGACGGGAAAGGTTGGTTACCGCAAACAACAGGTCGCCCACCTCCTCCTCCAGCCGGTCCGGATCCAGCACCGCCTGATGGGCTTCGTCCATCACTTCGTCGATCTCTTCGACAATCTTCTCCACCACCGGCCCGAGGCTGTCCCAGTCAAACCCGACCCGGGCCACGCGCTTCTGCAATTTGACGCTGCGGGAAAGCGCCGGCAGGTTCAGCGGCACGTTGTCCAGCGCCGAGTGCTGGGCCTTGTCGGCACGTTCGCGGGCTTTCCCCGACTCCCAGTTCGCCTTGATGGTGGCTTCATCGGCTGCCAGTCCGGCAAACACGTGGGGGTGTCGCTCCACCAGTTTCTGGTTGAGCCGGTTGACCACCTCAAGGAAGTCGAACTGGCCCTCTTCCTCGGCGATGCGGGCGTAGAACACCACCTGGAACAGCAGATCACCCAGTTCACCGGGCAGCTCTTCGAGGTCGTTGCGCTCAATGGCGTCGGCCACCTCGTAGGCTTCCTCCAGGGTATGCGGCACGATGGTGGCGAGGGTCTGTTTCCGGTCCCAGGGGCAGCCCGTCTGAGGGTCGCGCAGGGCGGCCATGATCGCCAACAGGCGCTCTACCGGGGCGTCAGGTAACGGCATGCTCACAGTCGTCTGGCCTCAATCACGCCGGGCAACTGGCTCAGGCGGCTCAGGATCCGGCTCAGGGATTCCATGTTGTACAGCTCCATCTTCAGGTCGATGGCGGCGGTTTGCTGCTTGGTGTCGGAGCGGCTGCGCATCTCCAGCACGTTACTCTTTTCATTAGCCAGCAGGGTGGTGATGTCGCGCAACAGGCCGGAGCGATCATTGGCCACCACCCGCAGGCTGACACTGTGTCCGCCGCTGTAGTTTTCGCCCCAGACCACTTCCACGCCCCGCTCAGGATGGCGCTCCAGCAAACTGGCCAGTTGTTCACAGGATTCCCGGTGAACCGACACGCCCCGCCCCTGGGTGATGTAACCGTAGATGCTGTCGCCCGGCAGCGGCTCACAACACTTGGCCATATGGGTCAGCAGGTTGCCTACCCCGTTCACTTCGATGTGCCCCTGGCTGCGGCGGCGACCGTGGTGCTTGGCCAGCAAATCTTCCAGCGCCTGCTCCTGATCGTAGCTTTCGCGCTGCAGTCGACTTTGCAGGTGGTTCACCACCTGATTCAGCCGCACGTCGCCACCGCCGATGGCCGCCAACAGGTCATCGATGCTGTGCATATTGAACCGTTCGATGGCGCTGTCGGTGTCCGCCAGGGAGAGGCCAACCTTGGTCAGCTCCGCTTCCAGCATGTCGCGACCGGCGGCGATGTTCTTGTCCTTGTCCTGCTGTTTGAACCAGCTCTGGATCTTGCTGCGAGCCCGGCTGGTCTTGATGTAGCCCAGATTGGGGTTGAGCCAGTCACGCTTGGGGTTGGGCTGTTTGGCGGTGATGATCTCCACCCGCTGGCCGGTCTCGACCAGGGTGGTGAAGGGCACAATGCGGCCGTCGATCTTGGCGCCGATGCACTTGTGCCCCACCTGGGAGTGGATGTAGTAGGCAAAATCCAGCACCGTGGAGCCGGCTGGCAGATCCACCACCTCGCCCTTGGGGGTAAAGACGTAGACGCGGTCTTCAAACACCTGGGAGCGGATCTCCTCCACCAGGTTGCCCGCTTCCACCACGTCCTCCTGCCAGGCGAGGATCTTGCGCAGCCAGTTGATCTTCTCTTCGAAGCCCCCTTGCTTGCCGCCGGCGCCCTCTTTGTACTTCCAGTGCGCCGCCACCCCCAGCTCCGCATCCTCGTGCATTTCGCGGGTGCGGATCTGGATCTCGACGGTTTTGCCCTCCGGCCCCATCACCACCGTGTGGATAGACTGGTAGCCATTGGGTTTGGGGGTTGCGATGTAATCGTCAAACTCGTTGGGGAGGTGGCGCCATTGGGTGTGCACCACGCCGAGGGCACCGTAACAGTCCTGCAGGCGCTCGGCGATGATGCGCACGGCGCGGACGTCGAACAGCTCGTCAAAGGCGAGGTTCTTTTTCTGCATCTTGCGCCAGATGCTGTAGATGTGTTTCGGACGGCCATACACCTCCGCCCGGATCCCCTCTTCGTCCAGCGCGGCCTGCAAGCCGGAGACAAACTGCTCAATGTACTGCTCGCGATCGATCCGCTTGCCGTCGAGCCAACGGGCGATCTCCATGTAGGTGTCCGGGTGCAGGTAGCGGAACGCCAGATCCTCCAACTCCCACTTAAGCTGGCCGATGCCCAGCCGGTTGGCCAGCGGCGCGTGCACGTCGCGCACCTCCCGGGCCAACACCACGCGGGTCTCCTCGTCGGCGCTTTTCACTTCCCGCAACAGCACCACGGCCTCGGCGAGCTTGATCACCACCGCCCGCACATCCTCCACCATGGCCAGCAGCATCTTTCGGAGGTTTTCAATCTGGTTGGCGCCGGGCGCACTCTGCTGACGCAGCGTACGGATGGCATCCATCACCACCACCGACTGCACCAAGGTGGCCATCGCCGCCCCCTGGGTTTCCTCCAGGGTTTCGCCATCCAGCAAGCCGGCGTCCAGCATCACGTAGAGCAGGCTGGCCTTGAGGGTGTCGAGGTCCATATTGAGGGGAAGCAGGATCTCGATCATCTCGCGCGCCCGCATCAGGCGCGCGTTCTTCAACGCCGGATCGCCGCAGGGCAGTGCCTCGCAATAGCGGTAGCAGGCGGTCAGGCCCTCCTGCTGCGAATGCGTAAGCCCAAGTCCATCAAGCCACTGCATCAGGGCTTGCGGCGAATCTCCAAAGTGAATCTGACGAACCGAAACCATGGTTTGCGTTCCCCTCCTTGCGCAACCAACTACATAGGATGTTTGGTGGTGACTGGCTCAAACAGCGCCATCGACTCAAGGTGATGAGTATGAGGGAACATGTCCACCAGACCAAGCCTTGTCAGCCGATATCCCTGCTGGGCGAGCACTTTGCCGTCACGGCCGAGACTGGCCGGGTTGCACGCCACATAGAGCACGCGGCCGGGGCGCAGCCTGGCCAGCCACTCCATCACCCCCGGCGCACCGGCACGGGCAGGATCGAGCAATACCCAGTCGACCCCTTTGAGCCAATCGGCCCGGGGCGCCTCGCCGTTCAGATCGGCGTATTCGAAGCGCAGTTGGGTCAGGCCCAGCTCCTGTGCCCGGACACGCGCCCGCTCCACCATAGCGGGCACCCCTTCCACCCCGATCACCTCGCCGGCGTGCGCCGCCAACGCCAGAGTGAAATTGCCGCCGCCACAGAACAGATCCAGCCCCTTTTCACCGGGCTTGGGCTGCAGCCAGTCGATGGCCTGATCGATCATCGCCCGGTTGACCGCATCGTTAACCTGGAAAAAGTCACCGGGCAGAAACGCCGGTTCCGGCCGCCCGGCTCCGATGCCGTAATGCAACGGGGCGACCGCCTCGCCGTGCAAATCGGTCAGGCTCTCGCCCTGCACCAGAAGCCGCACGCCGCGTGCCGCTTCAAAGGCGGCCAGTGCCGCCTGCTCCTCCGGACGCAGTGACCGCAACAGGCGCAGCACCACCACCGGCCCTTCGCTGGCCAGCATCAGGTCGATGTGGCCGAGATGACGCGCCAGCTTCATCGGTGCCAACAGCGTCTGCAGGGGCGTGATGAGATCACTGAGCGGCGCAGCCAGCACCGGACAGTGGTCGATGGGGGTCAGCCGGTTGCTGCCCTCCTGACGAAAGCCCAACACCAGAGCCCCCTGCTCAACCCGGGCCCCCAATCGGGCACGACGCCGGTAGTGCCAGTCCGGCCCCACCAGCGGCTCGGCCCACTGCTCCGGTGTCAGGCCGGACAGCTTGCCCACCACCTGGCCCAACGCCTCCTGCTTCAGCTGACGCTGCAACGCCGGCGGGGCAAACTGCAACTGGCAGCCGCCACATCGGGCAAAGTGCGGACAGGGAGGGGCGATCCGCTGTGGGTGATCGGAGAGGCGCTTCACCACTTTGGCACGGGCAAAACGGGCCTTGTTTTCCACCAGCTGCACCTGGGCGCTTTCGCCGGGCAGCAGCCCCGGAACGAACACCACTTTGCCCTGATGTTCCGCGACGGCCTGCCCCTGATGGTCCAGGCCCTGCGGGGTCAGGGTGATTTTTTGGGACAAGTGCTTTGTTTTGTTGGACTTTGCGGAATAAAACTGTGCCATGGAAAGCGTCAATGTTTACAATAGGGGGATCGAGCGTAGCCCGACCATTGGATAAGGGGAGCATTGTCCCATAGATGAAAACGGTGACCAAATACAGTCTGCGCACCTGGGTACTGGTGCTGGCTTTGGCGCCGACCATGCTGGTGGGCCTGCTGCTGGGGGGCTATTTCACCTCCAGCCGGTTCTCGGAGCTGGAGCAGACCCTGTTGCGCCAGGGCACCAACATCATCGAACCCCTCGCCATCGCCAGCGAGTATGGTCTGCTGATGAACAACCGGGAATACACCAAACGCCTGATTGATCTTACCCACCGTCAGAACTCCGGACTGGTCCAGTCCATCGCCGTCTTCGATAACCAGAACCAGATTTTCGTCAGCAGTAAGTATCATCGCGATTTTGAGCTGATCAAGCTGCCGGAAAATCGCGACCTTAGTCAGGGCACCCAGGTGGAACACTTCGGTGACACTCTGGTGCTGCGTACGCCGGTGATGAGTGAAGGCACCTCCTCCGCCCTTGGCGCCAACCGCGTGGCCCAACTCGGCTACATCGCGCTCCAGCTGAACAAGCATGAGGCGCTGCTGGAGCAGTACCGTGCCGCCGTCGCCGCCTTCATCATCGTGCTGATTGGCGTGCAGCTGAACCTGCTGTTCACCTTCCGCCTGTTAAAGAACGTCACCCAGCCCATTACCGAGATGGTGCGGGCGGTGGCGAAGATCCGTGAAGGCAAGCTGGACACCCGACTGGAAGGGGACCTGATCGGCGAGCTGGATCACCTCAAGCGGGGCATCAACGCCATGGCCGCCTCGTTGTCCGAGTACCACAACGAGATGCAGCAGAACATCGATCAGGCCACCTCGGACCTGCGCGAAACCCTGGAGCAGATCGAGATCCAGAACGTGGAACTGGACATCGCCAAGAAGCGGGCGCTGGAGGCCAGCCGGATCAAATCGGAATTCCTGGCCAACATGAGCCACGAGTTGCGCACGCCACTGAACGGCGTGATCGGCTTTACCCGACAGCTGCTCAAGACCCCCCTCCACGACAACCAGAAAGATTACCTGCGCACCATTGAGCGCAGCGCCTCCAACCTGCTTTCCATCATCAATGACATCCTCGACTTCTCGAAGCTGGAAGCGGGCAAGATGGTGCTCGACAACGTGCCCTTTGCCCTGCGCGACGCGCTGGATGAAACCCTGACCCTGCTCTCCGGTTCGGCCTACGACAAAGGGCTGGAGATGGTGGTGGAGATCGATGAGCGGGTGCCCGACAGCCTATGTGGTGATGTCATGCGCATTCAACAGGTGATCACCAACCTGATGGGCAACGCCATCAAGTTCACCGACAAGGGCAGCGTTCGACTCAGCATCGATCTGGCGGATGAGAGCGCCGATCGGGTGCTGCTGCGTGCCGAGGTGTCCGACACTGGCATCGGCATTGCCGACGACCAGCAGCCGATGCTGTTCCAGCCCTTCGGACAGGCGGACAGTTCCGTCAGCCGCCGCTTTGGCGGCACCGGCCTGGGGCTGGTGATCACCAAGCGACTGGTAAACCAGATGGAGGGGCAGATTGGCTTCACCTCCCATCGGGACCAGGGCTCCACCTTCTGGTTTACCCTGAGCATTGAAAAAAGCGGCTTCTCCATCAGCGACCCGCTGGCCAAAGCCCCCATCAAAGGGGCCCGGGTCGCCCTGCTGGAAGCCCGCCGCCTGAGCCGCGCCGCCCTCAACCGGCAGCTGGAGCAGTGGGAGATCACTCCCTACCCGTCCGGCACCCTGCTGGCCCTGTCCGACACTCTGGTGTCGGAAGCGCCGATGGATTACACCCTGATCGCCACCGGCAGTGTGCCAAGCTACGACGCCCTGGCCGCCATCCTGCCAACGCTGGAAGCCAAAGGGGGACAACTGATCCTGCTGTACGAGGGTCAGCCAGCGCCCTGGGCACGCCAAATGGCCGACCAGGGACGGGCCAAACTCCTGGCCCTGCCGCTGAGCCAGCGACGCCTGTACACCAGTTTGCTGCTGGAAGAACTGGCCCCGGCCCCGCTCGACAGCCAAAGCGTGGCGGCGGTGACCCACCCCCTGAAAGTCCTGGCGGTGGACGACAATCCGGCCAACCTGAAGCTGATTGCCACCCTGCTTCGGGAGTTGGTGGACGAAGTGGATACCGCCAGCGGCGGACAAGCCGCCATCGATCGGTGCCAGAAAAACCGCTACGACGCGATCTTTATGGACATCCAGATGCCGGATGTGGATGGCCTGATGGCCACTCAGGCGATCCGCCTTGACTCCCGCAGTCGTCACAGCCCGGTGATCGCGGTGACGGCGCACGCCATGAGCGACGAGCGGGACAAGATCCTCGCTTCCGGCATGGACGACTACCTCACCAAACCCATCGACGAATCGGACCTGAAGCAGGTGCTGATGCGCTGGGTGCGCTCGCCCAAGAGCAACAGCTCCGTGGTCGACTGGCCTTTGGCCCTGACCCAGGCCGGCGGCAACGCCGAACTGGCCAGGGAGATGCTGTCCATGCTGCTGGACAGCATTCCGGACACCCGCAGCCAGCTGGACCGCGCCCGCAACGATGGCGAGCTGGTGCGAACCATTCATAAACTGCACGGCGCGACCTGCTATTCTGGTGTGCCGGCGCTGCAAAAACTGTGCGCCCAGCTCGAGGCGGCCCTGAAGCAGGGCCTCTCCTCGGAGTCCCTCCAGCCTGAACTGCTGGAGTTACGTGACGAGCTGGATAAAGTAGAATCCGCCGCCAAAGCCATTTTGGCGGCCTGACGGACACACACATGACTGCAAAACAAGGCTTCTTCAGCCGAATCAAAGCCCTCGACCTGTGGCAAAAAACCCTGTTTGCCACTGCGCTGGCAGAACGGATGCTGCCCAACTACCTGCTGTTTGCCGAGCTCACCGAAGCCGAAGGCGCTGACAAGGCGGTAACCCAGCTCGACATTCTGTGGCAATCCCTCTACAGCAAGGAGATCCGCCTCAACTATGACAGCATGCTGGATCAGCTGGAAGTGCTGATGCACGACCCCAAAGTGCATGACTTTTATGGCGTCTACCCGGCATCCGATGCGCTGATGGCGATCAGCACCATCCTGACCGCACTGCAACAAAAGGTTGAAGCGGATCTGGTGAACATCTCCAAGCTCTCCAGCAGCACGGTGGCGGCCTTTATCGAAGCCAGCGAACAGCCGGAAATGGAGGACGAGGACGCGCTGGAAGATTTCGTCTTCGCCCACCCGCTTATGCAGGACGAACGCGGCCTGCAGGCGGAGTTGCTGGAGTTGGTTGAAACCCTCAGCCGCAAAGACGCGGACGCGATCAAAGCGCTGCGCAAAGATCTGCGCGACGCGGGCGTCTCCAACATCGGCGTCTCCCTGGCCGAGGAGTAAGCGTCGGTGAACCGCAAAAAGAAGGTGAAGCAAACCCTGCTGAAACAGGCCAAAAAGGCCCGGGCCAAGAAGGCGGGTGCCCCGGGCAAACCGCGCTACATCAGCAAGGCGGAGCGGGCGGCCATGGCCGAGAACGCCCCGGAGCCCACCACAGTGCAGGATGACCAGGCCGAGTAACCCACGACGTTGATTGGCAATGAACC
>CAZWED010000133.1:0-8461 GCA_964632645.1 uncultured Ferrimonas sp.
ATGCCGTTTTCCATCGACTGGGTGGCGCGCTGATTGGCGTGCAGCGAGTGCATCAACACCTTGTGGTCCGGATGGGTGACGGTCAGCTCTTCGACAAAGTACTTGTCGCCCGCTTTGGTGTGCAGTTCCCGGATCGCCTGGGTCGGCGGCGTATTGGGGTTGTGGCAGGCCAGGCAGGGGTCCACCACGTCTGCGGTTGAACTGACAAAGCCAGACTGGCTGCGGGCCGTCAGGGCACGCTCCATCCGGGGCAGCAGGTGTTCACCCAACTCATCGTCATCGTGACCGGAGAAGCAGGTGGTGTCCGCCAGCGCCTTGTTCATGTCGGTCTTGCGGCTGTGGCAGTTGCGGCAGCTCAGCTCGGTGTTGTCGCTGGCTTCGTCATAGCCGTGACAACTGCCGCACTTGGCGTTGCTGACGATCACCGGACGGGCGTGGGCCGGGGCCTCGGTCAGGCCGTCTTTGGTGAAGTACCAGCGTTCGTTGTAGGCGGCATTCTTGGCGTGGCCCGCGGTGTCACAATCCACCAGATTCTGTGCCGGGTCGAAGCAGTAGATCAGTCGGTTGGAGATGAAGCCACTGTCATTCAGCCGGTCTCCGGAGATGGCATCCTGAGTCACGATAGGGCCGAGCTTGTAGACGTAGACGCCCGCCTGCTGCTCACCTCCCAGGTAGGGTTTGGTACGGGGACGTTCGCCATCGGGGGTGTAGCCACCATCAATGGAGGGGCCATGCTTCTTATTGCTCTTCACAAAGATGCTGTAGCCGCGGGAGTGGGTGAAATCCACCGAGGCGCCCCAGTTGACGTAGAGCTGGAGGTTTTTGATCCAGGTGGCGTTGCCCGGGTTCGCCGCGTCCAGCAGCAGGCGCTCGCCGGCCCGATCCCGCAGGGAGACGCTGATCAGCGCGTAATGCTCGCCCGCTGGCTCTCCCACTTCCGCGCCATCCACCAGTTTGGCGGATTCCACATCCACCGTGACGATGCCGCGCTGATCCTCCTCCTGGGCTTTCTGGTAACCGCCAAGGTGAACGTCGTTGATCGATTGCGCGCTGTGGCACTCAACGCAGTTGCCGTTGGTGGGCTGACCGGCGTGATCGTAGATGGGGTTGCTGGCCAGTTCGTGACAACTTTCGCAGGCTTCCCGGGTCGGAACGGTCTGCCAGTTCAGGGCCTGGGCCAGTGTCTCGTTAGCCTGGGTTTCGTGGCAGCTTTCGCAGTTGCCGACCGGACGGGAGCTCAGGCCGATGTGCACCTGGTGCGCCAGCACCGGCCAGACCTTTTTCGGGTCGCTCATCTTGTTGCCGGTGTGGCAGCTCGCGCAGCTGGCCGTCTCATTGCCACCATGCACAATGGCGTCGATGGATTCGTGACAGCTCAGACAGCGGCCATCATCGATGATGTTGCGGGTCTCCACCACATCGCTGCCGTCGGCCATGGCGTCATAACGGTATTGCGCCTCCGGGTAGCGGCCGGTGGCGGGCACGGTCAGCATCACCCGTTGCGGGTATGCCGCGTTATACAGGCTGTCCAGTGGCCCGCCAAAGGTGTAGCGATACTCGCCGCCGCCCAACTCTTCCAGTGTGCCGGCACACTGGCCGGGTTGGCATCGGTCATACCCCAGAACCTGCCACTGGGAACGTTCCCCGTCGGCGTAGGGCTGCAACTGGGCAACCTGCATCTTTATGGCGTCGATCCGGATCACCGGAAGGTCCAGCTCATTGCGGGCTTCAAAACCCACCACAAGACGACCGTCCACCAGTCGGGTGTCGGTGATCGCCACGGTCAACGCTTCGGCGTCCGGTGACACAACCCCCCCGTCTTCACCGGGAGCCCCATCCTTACCATCCTGGCAGCCAACCAGGCCCAGCAACATGGCCGTGGCCAGGGTAACCGGCCAGCGACGTACTGCGTACTTCATCATTCATCCTCTTCATCATTGACGCCTCGCCGGGCGCGGGATGAAGCATGAACAAGAGCCAGATGCCGGTCTGTGAATGCGCGACAACTTGGTAACAAACTGGGGAATAAAGAGCATTTTTAAGCGCTTTTAAGAGGTTTTAAGGTCGGTTCCTGAGCCTTTTTTAGCGCTGAGAAAGCAAAAACGCACACCCGAAGGTGTGCGTTTTACCGAACGAAATCGCCCGGTCAGAAGCGGTAGCGAATGCCGATGGCCCCGTCTACGCCAAACTTCTCCTTGCCATCAAAATCGAGCTCGGGGGCCAGTTGAACGTAGCCTTCCCAACGCGGGGTCATATGCAGCTCCAGGCCAAAGGGCACCCGCACGCCGTAGCCGTCGTCCCATTCCACGAACGCACCGCCGCCCACGTACCAGCTGACCGGCATCTCTTCAATCTGGGTGACCGCGCCTCGGGCAAACAGGTAATCCACGGTCATGCCATCGTTGCCGACAAAACCGTTGATCTGGTCATTCAGCTGCAACATCACCCCCAGGCCCTGGTCGTAACCAAAACCCACTTCAATCTTGGCCTCAGCGGCCGTGCTGGCGACCGCCAGCGTCAGCGCGACACCCGCCAGTATCCGACGACTCATGCTGTTCCCTCCGGTGTTCAAATGTTCGCCACATTGGCACGAGCCAGCCGGGGATGCAAGCCTCTCATGCCCTCCGGAGTGAGTGCGGTTCAGGTGTTGGCCAGTTACGACCGCTTCAGGCCGGTGATGGTGAAGCCGGCGGTCGCCGAAGGCCGGGGAGCCAGGGGCGCGGGCGCCGACTCATGGCCGCCGCAACCACAGCCGCCACCGCAACCTCCGCCACAGCCGCCCTTGCGTTCATGCTGTCGGGATGGATTTACCGCCGACACCGGCATCGCCTTAAGCTGGCCCTGCTGCCACAGTGACACTACCGACTCCGGCGCCGTCCCCCGGGGGGCCCGAAGCACTTCGATGCCGGCGGCTTTTAACTTCTGGTAGAGGCGCTGGCCGATCTGGTCCACCACCACCGCGGATACGCCCTCGGCCTTGATCAGGTTGAGCATCGCTTTCTTGTCGGCACAACCGCCTTTCAGGGCGGGGTTTGCCCGACGCTGGCGCACACCGGTGGCGTCCGCAAACGCCAGTTCTTGACAGCGAGTGAAATGGGGGGCCAGGCGCTCACGGCCCACAGGGATGGCAATCATCAGGGTGACACTCCTTCGAACTCAGACGGCAGCTCAATGGCGTGCCCCCGGGTGATCGCTTCGGCGATCTTGCGTCGGGCCCGCCCCAGGGCGTTGCCCAGGGTTTGCCGGGAGATCCCCATGCGCTCTGCGGCCTGCATCTGGTTCAGCCCCTGCGCATCCACCAGGCTCAGTGCCTCAAACTCCTCGGCGGTCAGGCGTTGGCGAGGCAGGTCGCGGGCGGGAATGCCGTTGGGCTTAAACAGGCTGCAAGGCGCGGTAGCACAGAGGCAGCGGGGCTTTCGGGGACGCACCATGGGAACTCCGTCTGGACTGATAGTTATTGGCATATGCCAATAACTATCTTGGCGCAGCGCCACTTCCCCTGCTGTGAAGACGATCGCAAAACGGGATCGACTCAACCGGCATACCCTGTGCTAAAGCAATGACTAGACTGACGTTTGACGATCCCAACCAGAAGGCACTTTCGATGATGATACGGACGCTCCTGCTGCTGGCCCTGCTCTCCCCCGCCCTGCGGGCTGCGGAGACACAGACCCTCTATTTTGGCGGCCCCATCCTGACCATGGAGCGCGCCGCCCCTTCGGCGGAAGCGGTGGTCACCCGCGGCGACCGGATCCAGTTTGTCGGCACGTTGGCGGCCGCCCGCGCGCAGCATCCCGATGCCTCGCCGCGCGACCTTAAGGGGCAGACCCTGATGCCGGGCTTTATCGAGCAGCACCTGCACCCGATCCTCGGGGCACTGGCCCTGTCGGTGCCGGTGATCGCGCCGGAGGCCTGGGAACTGCCCGATCGCACCTGGCCCGCCGTCACCGCCCAGTTTGACTACCTGGCGGCGCTGAAAGCCGCGGAAACGGAGATGACCGACCCCAACGCCACGCTGTGGACCTGGGGCTATCACCACCTCTACCACGGCCGCCTGAACCGCACCATGCTGGACGGCATCAGCCGTACCCGCCCCATCGGCGTCTGGCATCGCTCCGCCCATGAGTTCTACGCCAATACGGCGCTGCTGGAGAAATATGGCCTGACGGAGGCGGCACTGGCGGAGGCACCGGAGGACGCCCGGGCACAAACCGATCTGGACAAGGGGCACTTCTACGAAAACGGCGCGCTGGTGTTTTTCCTGCCGAGGGTGATCGGGGATCTCGCCTCCGAAGCGCGCTTTCGGGCGGGCCTGAAGTCGATGATCACGCTGCTGCACCGCAACGGCGTTACCGCCTATAACGAACCCGGCGCCCTGGTGGTGCCTGCCATCGCCGATCTGTACAGCGAGATCCTCGGCGCCGACAGCACGCCGATGTACTCCTTTTTTACGCCCGAATCCAAGACCCCCTACCTCAAGCATGGCGCCGGGCCGGAGCTGGTGGCGGCGGTGGAAGCCCAGACCCGCCAGCTGCCGGAAACCGGCAAAGTGCGCTATTTCGACAAGCAGGTGAAGATCCTGTTTGACGGCGCCATCATCTCCCAGCTGATGCAGATGCAGGAGGGCTACCTGGATGGGCACAAGGGGGAGTGGATCCAGGATCCGGAGCAAACCCGGGCGATCATCGAAACCTTCTGGGATCAGGACTACCAGATCCTGGTGCACACCAATGGTGACCTCGGGCTGGAAACGCTGCTGTCGATTGTCGAAGCCCAGCAGAAACGCCGTCCCCGCCCCGACCACCGGCTCACCGTGGTGCACTTTGCCAACGCCACCCCGACGCAGGTGAAACGGATCGCCGAACTGGGGGCGATCGTCAGCGCCAACCCCTATTACCTCACCGGCTTTGGCAACAAGTACGCGGAGGTGGGGCTGGGACCGGAGCGGGCCCACTCGATGGTGCGCCTCGCCGAGGTGGTGGACGCGGGCATCCCCCTCTCCCTCCACTCCGACCTGCCGATGGCGCCAGCGGACCCGCTGTTTCTGGTCTGGTCTGCGGTGACCCGACAAACCAACGAGGGCAACGTACTGCGTCCGGATCTGGCCATCAGCCTGGACGACGCTCTTCGCGCCATCACGCTGGATGCGGCCTACTCCTGGCGGATGGAGCAGGAGCTGGGCAGCATCAAAGCGGGAAAGATCGCCAACTTTACCCTGCTGGATCAGAACCCCTACGAGGTGCCTCCCGCCAGGCTAAACGCCATCAAGGTGACCGCCACGGTGTTTGAGGGGCGCGAATTTCCGGTGCCCTGAAACGCACAAAAAAAAGCCCGCCGACTGGCGGGCTTTGCGTTACTCCGGCTTCAGGTGGCGGTCAAAAAACTGCGCCATCATGGTGTGCCAGTGCACCCGGGTCGCCTCCCCGCGCAGGCTGTGTTTCTTGCCGGGGTAGGTCATCAGCTCAAACTGCTTACGCTCATCCTGCAGCACCTTGATCAACCGGGTGGTGTTGGTGAACAGCACGTTGTCGTCAGCCATGCCGTGGTAGATCAGCAGCGGCTTATCCAGCCCCTTGGCGTAGGGAAACACCGACGCCTGCTCGTAGGCCTGCGGCACCCTGGCCGGATGGCCCATGTAGCGCTCGGTGTAGTGGGTGTCGTAGAGCAACCAGTCGGTCACCGGCGCGCCGGAGATGCCGGCGGCGAAGTGCTCCCCCGCTTTGAACATCATCATCAGGCTCAGGTAACCGCCGTAACTGTGGCCAAACACCCCGATGCGCGCCTTATCCACAAAGGGCAGGTTGCCCAGGTAGGTCACGCCGGTCACCTGGTCCGCCACCTCGGGTGTGCCCATTTTCTGGTACAGCGCGGTTTCAAAAGCCTTGCCGCGGTAGTTGGAGCCGCGGTTGTCGAGGGTGAACACCACGTAGCCCTGCTGCGCCAGGTACTGGTGAAACGGCTTGTCCCAGCTGTTGGTCACCAACTGGGCGTGGGGCCCGCCGTACAGGTAGACGATGGCCGGGTAGCGTTTGTTGGGGTCAAAACCCGCCGGCTTGTAGAGGCGGTAATAGAGCGAGTGGCCCTCCGGGGCCCGGATGGAGCCAAACTCCGGATTGACCCAGTCACTCAGATAGGGAAACAGCGGATGCCCCGGCTCGACGCGGTTCTGGTCCAGCCAGGTCAGTTGATTGCCGCGGGCATCGTGCAGGGACACCTGCGGCGGCGTCCGGGGGTCGCTGAAGGTGTCGATGTAACCGGAACCGTCTTTGGCAAAAGCCACGCTGTGCATACCGGGGCGGTCGGAGAGTCGGCTGATCTTGCCCTCGCCATCAAGCCGGACCCGATAGAGGTGACGCTCCAGCGGTGTGTCACGACGGCCGGTGAAGTACACCACCCCCTTCTCCTCATCCACCGCTTCCAGCTTGTCCACCACCCAGGTGCCGGAGGTCAGCTGACGAACCAACTGGCCATCAAGGTTGTACAGATAGAGGTGCTTGAAACCGTCCCGCTCCGACGCCCAGAGAAACTGCCCGGCGTTTTTCAGGAAACGGAGATCGTTGTGCAGGTTGACCCAGCTGTCGCTGCGCTCGGTGAGCAGGGTGCGGGTCTTGTTGCTGGTCACATCGGTCAGGCGCAATGCCAGCGTCTGCTGATCCCGCGACTGCCACTGGTAGCTGAGTTGCGAGGCGTTCGCCCAGCGCACCCGGGGCAGGTAGATGTCCTGCTCCTTGCCCAGATCCAGCCAGCTGATCTGACCGTCCGCCAGCGTGATGACCCCCAGTTTCACCGTCACATTGGGGCGTCCCGCCGCCGGATAACGCTGGGTGATCATCTCGATGCGATCGGCGTAGATCTCGGAGCGGGTCACCTCATCCACCGGCGACTCGTCCACCTGAATAAAGGCAATGCGCGCGTCATCCGGCGACCACCAGTAGCCGGTCATGCGGTCCATCTCCTCCTGGGCGACAAACTCCGCCATGCCGTTCTTAATGGCGCCCCCACCATCGGTGGTGAGCTGCCGCTCCTCACCGGTTTCCAGGTTGACCAGGTAGAGGTTCTGATCGCGAATGAAGGAGACGTACCCGCCCTTCGGTGACACCTTGATGTCGGTCTCGAACGCGTCCGTCCGGGTCAGGCGGCGGGCCTCGGCAGCGCCCAGATCGTAGTAGAAGACGTCGCCGGCCAGGGGAAAGAGCAACGCCTGGCCATCGTCGGACCAACGGTACTCCATAATGCCGCTGCCGTAGAGGCGCTGACGCTCGCGCCGTGCTTTCTCCTCGTCGGAAAGCGCCTCCTCACCCTCGTGCAGCTTGTCGGCGTCCACCAGAAGGCGGTTCGCCTTCTCGCCGATGTGGTATTCCCACAGGTCATAGCGGTGCTGGTCCGAATCCCGCCCCTTGAGGTAGGTCACGCGGGTGCCGTCCGGGGAGTAGGTCAGGGCGCGGGGGGTACTGCCGGACAGGCTGGGGCTGCCGAAGATCCGATCAATGGTAAGGGTGTCTGCCCGGGCCGTGGTCAGGGCCACCAGGCTGCCGGCGCACAGGGAAAGTGCCAGCGCTTTTTTCAGAATGGTCATGGTATACCGAGGCTTGTCCTTGCCTGTTATCCCTAAAGTAGCGTCATTGTAACAGGGCAACGAAGGGCAGACACCCGTCCCCGCCGATTAACCACTGCGCCCTCCAATGGGACACGACCGGAGCGGCCCGGCGTGATCCGGGCCGAAGTCATGACGCGGGACGGTTTTCAGCGAATTTCCCTTTGGCGCATACTGGGCGGCACACCACCAACACCAACAACACGAGAACACCATGGGCTGGGGCGATTTACTGGGCAAGATGCTGCGAGAGGGCGTGCTGGAGAAGGGACTGATCGAGACGGTCAGGCCCCAGGTTCAGCCGGCGGTGGAGGAGATCAAGGCCGCCACCGGGCACCTGCTGGCCGAAAGCGGGCTCAAGGGCGCGCCCGATCCCGCCACCCACCCCAAGGAAGCGCTGCAATACCAGCTCAGCGAACTGGTGGCCTGCCTGCTGCAAACGCCGCGCAGCCAGGCGTACTACCTGATGGACGAGATGGTGGGGCTGGTGCCGTCGGTGTTGGCGGCGCACCCCAAGCTGGGGGGATTGCTGGGGCTGGCTCAGGCGATGGGGGTCCAGTTGGGACGCCCCGGCGCGGGGCAGGGTGAGGCGGCCATTGGCCTCTCCAGTCTGTTGGGGGGCGGCCGCATGGCACAGACCCTGGCACGCAGTGGCCAGGCGATGCTGAACGGCCAACAGGCGTACGAAGTGCACGCCAGCCAGGCCCGGGACTGGGACAGCCTGACCCCGCTGCAACAGCAGGTGGTGGAGCAGTGCAGTCTGCTGGCGGCGCTGCTGGAGAGCACGCCGGAACAGCAGGACGCCGGGCGCTGCGCCCATCGTCGGGCCATCGCAGACGCCATCGAGGTGCTGGAAACCGTGCTCAA
>CAZWED010000134.1:0-1983 GCA_964632645.1 uncultured Ferrimonas sp.
GTGCGGCGGAAGAACTGTACGTAACGCAGGCTGCAGTCAGTCCCCAGATCAAGGCTCTTGAGGAGTTTCTGGGATTAAAATTATTTCGCCGACGCAACCGTTCGCTCCTGCTGACTGAAGAGGGACAGAGCTATTTCCTCGACATCAAGGATCTGTTCACTCAATTGGCTGATGCCACCGAGCGTTTGCTGGCCCGCAGTGCCACCGGTTCACTGACCGTCAGCATGACCCCCTCCTTTGCCATTCAGTGGCTGGTGCCCCGGCTGGCGCGCTTCTCTGAGCAGCACCCCGAGGTGGATGTGCGGATTAAGGCGGTGGACGAGGATGAGGCCTCGTTGACCGACGACGTGGACGTGGCGATCTACTTTGGCCGGGGCAACTGGCCCGGGCTGCGGGCGGACAAGCTGCGCAGCGAGTGCCTGGTGCCGGTCTGTTCGCCCCGCCTGCTGCAGGGGGAGAATCCGTTGCGCGAGATCGCCGACCTGTCTCGCTTTACCCTGCTGCACGACATGTCCCGCCGGGACTGGAAGGCCTGGGTGAAGCAGGTGGGGGCCAACGCCAACGTGAACTCCGGCCCCATCTTCAGCCACTCCTCACTGGTGTTGCAGGCGGCCATCCACGGCCAGGGGGTTGCTTTGGGCTCCTCGGTGCTGGCGCGGCCGGAAGTGGAAGCCGGGCGACTGGTGTGCCCCTTTGGTGAGGTGCTTAAGAGTAAAAACGCCTACTACCTGGTGTGCCATGAAAACCAGGCGGACCTAGGCAAAATTGAAGCGTTCCGCGAATGGATGCTGCAGATGTTCAGCGACGAGGCCCACAGTGATCTTATCCCCTCTGCCGATTGATGCCCTGCCGGGCGAGTATCGCCTCGACGGCGATCCCCAGGCTCCCAACCTGGTGTTGCTGGCCCACGGGGCTGGCGCTGGCATGGACCACCCCTTTATGACCGGTTTCGCCCAGGCTCTGGCCCGGGGCGATATCGCCGTGATTCGATTTGAGTTTCCCTATATGATGCGCGCCCGGAGTGAGGGCAAACGCCGTCCGCCGGATCGCCTGCCCGCGCTGACCGGCTGCTACCAGTCGTGGATTGAAGCGCTGGCGGACTCCGGACGTCGCCTGTTTGTGGCGGGCAAATCGATGGGAGGGCGGGTGGCCGCCGTGTGCGGCGCCGATGCACCGGTGACAGGGGTGATCGCCCTGGGGTACCCCTTTCATCCGGTGGGCAAGCGAGCGCCGGAAAAGTGGCGCTGGGAGCCGGTACGAGACTGCGCCTGCCCCATGCTGATCGTCCAGGGTGAGCGGGACAGCTTTGGCTCTCGCCAGGAACTGGCCGAACACTCCCTGCCCGGGCACGTGACGCTTCACTGGCTGCCGGATGGCGACCACAGCTTTGTGCCGCGCAAGATGAGCGGCGTGACCGAACAACAGAATCTGGCGCGGGCCGCCGAACTGGCCCGCGCATTTATTGAAGGACAACAATCATGAGTCGACTCTTTCTGCTGCTGGCCGCCCTGCTGGGCCTGCTGGCCACCGCACTGGGCGCCTACGGCGCACACGGATTGCCGGGCAAAGTGAGCCCGCACCTGCTGGCCAGCTTCAATACCGCCGTGCAGTACCAGTTCTTCCACGCCCTGGCGCTGATGGTGGTGGGCCTGTGGCTGATGCGCCAGCCTTGTCGCCTGCTGGTGGGCGCCGGCATCGCTTTTCTGATCGGTATGCTGGGTTTCTCCGGCAGCATCTATGCTCTGGTGCTGGTGGGCAGCAAAGGGTTTGGGCCAATCACCCCGATGGGCGGCTTGACCCTGATGGTGGGCTGGGGCCTGCTGGCGGTGGCGGCCGTCATGAAAGGGGGCGAGCGTGAATAAGGTGTTGTTGCACTGCCGTGCGGGTTTCGAGAAGGACTGTGCGGCGGAGATCCAGGAGCAGGCGACCGAGTTTGGGGTGTACGGTTATCCGCGGCTGGAGCGCAACAGTGGCTTCGTGCTG
>CAZWED010000134.1:1993-8444 GCA_964632645.1 uncultured Ferrimonas sp.
CAGCCCGGGGACGCGGAGCGCCTGATCCGGGAACTGCCCCTGCGCAGCCTGATCTTTACCCGCGCCTGGTTTGCGGTGCTGGCGGAACTGAAAGAGATGGACCCGTCTGACCGGGTCTCCGCGGTGCTGGCGGCGGCCGAGGGCCTGCCGAAAGCGGGAAAACTCTGGGTCGAAAGCGGGGAGGGGGATGCCTACCACTCGCTGCTGACTTTTTGCCGCAAGTTCACGGTGCCGCTGCGTCAGGCGATGCGTCAGAGTGGACTGCTGACCCAGACCGAGCGGGACAACATGCCCCGCATCCACCTGTTTCTCACCGACAATCAGAACGGCTACCTCGGTTACAGCCGTTCCGATAACGGCTCGCCGCACTACATGGGCATTGAGCGCCTGAAGTTTCCGGCGGAGGCGCCGAGTCGCTCGACCCTCAAGCTGGATGAGGCGATCCGCCACTTTATGACCGAAGAGCAGGAAGCGGCCCGGCTTCAGTCCGGCATGCGTGCGGTGGATCTGGGGGCGTGCCCCGGAGGCTGGACCTATCAGCTGGTGCGCCGGGGCCTGTTTGTTCATGCGGTCGATAATGGGCCGATGGCGGACAACCTGATGGAATCGGGCCAGGTGACCCACCACATGGAGGACGGCTTCAAGTTTGAGCCTCAGCGGAAAAACATCACCTGGCTGGTGTGCGACATGATCGAAAAACCGGATCGGGTGGCCCAGTTGATGGGCAGCTGGTTTGCCCGTCGCTGGTGCAATGAAGCGATTTTCAACCTCAAACTGCCGATGAAACAACGTTACGCGGCGGTGTGCGAATGTTTGAACCAGTTAACGGACATTCTGGATGCCTCCGGAGTACGGTTTGAGATGGAAGCAAAGCACCTGTATCACGACCGCGAGGAGATCACCGTTTACCTGCGTCGTCGTGACTGATTGACCGAGGAGGGCGGATGGCCTGGACAACCCTATATGCCCTGTTGGGCACCCTGATCTGGATGCTGCCGGCCGCCCTGGTGGCCCGTCTGGAACGGGCACAGGGCGCGAGCCAGGTGGTGTGGATCCTCAGTGCGGTGGTGTTCTCCTACCTGGCACTGATCTGCTACCTGATCCGCCCACGGGACACCCGCATCACCGGACTTCGCGATCGGCCCTGAGCCCCGGCAATGAAACAGCGTCGCCGCGGCTCGCCGGGGTAAACCGTTTTCTTGGTGCGGCGCCCGCGATACCCCGCGGCGAGCAGTGCCATCGGCAGGTCCTGGCGCAGGATCATCAACAGGACGCCGTACACCCACCTGCTACCAGCGTGGCCATCGCTTGATGGCCATATCCTTATTGCGGCGTGCATCGCCCACTTCCCCTGACCGCTCGACGCCTCGCAGGGGTTACGACAACCGGCAGCGATCGCATCAACACCATCAGATGGTGCCAGCAAACGCCGTGAACCGGTCGTAGTTGTGGGTTGACCACCGCAGTATGAAAACACCGGCAATGGCGCATAAAAAAGCCAGCCACCGATAACGGTAACTGGCTTCGATTGCTGTTAACCCGATTTGGGACGGGTCAGTGAGCGCTTACAGGCGGGCCAGGATGGCGTCGGTAAACGCTTTGGTACCAGCGTTGCCGCCCAGGTCGCGGGTGACACACTCGCCAGCGGCGATGGTGTCCCGTACGGCGTCGCGGATGCGGGCGGCCTTGTCGGACATGCCGAGGTACTCCAGCATCTGCACCGCACCCAGGATCAGCGCGGTGGGGTTGGCCAGGTCCTGGCCGGCGATGTCCGGCGCGCTGCCGTGTACCGCTTCGAAGATGGCGGCGTCGGTGCCGATGTTGGCGCCCGGGGCCAGGCCCAGACCGCCCACCAGACCGGCACACAGATCGGACAGGATGTCACCGAACAGGTTGGTGGTGACGATCACATCAAACTGGGACGGGTCCATCACCAGCTTCATGCAGGTGGCGTCCACGATCATCTCTTCCGATTCGATGTCCGGGTAACGCTCTGCCACTTCACGGGCCACTTTCAGGAACAGGCCGGACGTGGACTTCATGATGTTGGCCTTGTGAACGGCGGTAACCTTCTTACGACCCTCTTTGCGCGCCAGCTGGTAGGCGAACTCGCAGATCCGCTCGGCGCCTTCGCGGGTGATGATGCTCATCGCCTCGGCGGTGCTGCCGTCTTCGGTGACCCGCTGACCCGCGCCGGAGTACATCCCTTCGGTGTTTTCACGGATGGTGATGATGTCGACGTTGTCGTAACGGGCCTGGGTGCCTTTAAGAGAGAGCACCGGGCGGACGTTGGCGTACAGGTTGAAACGCTTACGCAGACTCACGTTGATGGAGGTAAAGCCTTCACCAATGGGGGTGGTCAGCGGACCTTTCAGGGTCACGCGGTTCTTTTCAATCAACTCGAGGGTGCTGGCCGGAACCAGTTCACCGTGCTTTTCCAGCGCCGCCAGACCCGCGTCGGCGAACTCGTAGTTGAAGTTACAGCCGGCTTTGTCCAGTACCTTGAGGGTGGCTTCGACAATGTCGGGTCCGATCCCATCGCCGGGGATCACGGTAATGCTTCTTGCGGACATGGTTACATCCTTCCACGTTGAACTTGTTGGATCCTTGGCCCTTCTTATTCCCCGGTCGGGTGGTTCCCTGTGACGGGGAGGCGGGGCTTTGTTAGCATGTTGCGGGCCACATTCTAACGTTTTTTGCAGCTTACTAACACCTAGCTGAAGGTATAAGTCACAAAAATGGACATTTTGAGAGGTAACTCGGTGCGACGGAGATTGCTGACACTGGTGCCCCTGCTGGGGCTGGCATGGGGGAGTGCGCTGGCGGCGCCGGTCACCCCGCAAAGCGTAATGGAATTCAAGAGCCTTAAAGACCCGGTGGTGGCGGACAACGGCGCTGCCGTGGCCTTCACCGCGCAGCCGGATCGCGGCAACCCGGAAGGGCGGATCCGGCTGGCCAACGGCGAGTTGATTACGGTAGAGCGGGCCAAAGAGCCGGTATTGAGTGCAGATGGCCGTTTTGCCCTGTTTGTGCAACCGGTGGCGCTGCTGGAGTGGGCCAACGCCTCCAAAAAGGAGCGCAAAGAACTGAAGGCAGGCCGGGTGCTGGTTAACCTGGAAAGCGGCGAGCAAACCGTTTTCGAACGGGTCAAAGAGGCGGCATTCAGTGACGACGGCCGTCTGCTGGTGATCCTGTTTGAGCCGGAGGAGAAGGCGAAGCCGGAGAAGGACAACGGCGACGACGAGAAGGGGGCGGCGGAGCAACCCGGCATTGATGACAAAGAGTTGGGCAGCCCGCTGTGGGTTCGCGACCTGACGCGCGGCGAAACGGCGCAGTTTGAGGCGGTGCGCGATTTTGCCCTGTCGGAAAAGGGCAGTGCGCTGGCGTTCAGCACCAGTGCGGAAGCGGGCAAGGGCAACGGTGTGTACCGCCTGGATGCGTTGCTGCAGGCCCAGCCGGTGTTCACCCAGGATGGCCAGAGCACCGGCGCTTTGGTGTGGGACCGTCATGGTAAACAGCTTGCCTTCACCTGGGGGGATCTCAGCGAGAAGCCGCGCCATCGCGAGCACCGGGTTGGCTTGCTGTCCGAGGGCGAGTTGCGCTGGCAGGAGCTCAATCACGCCGATTTTATGGTGTCCGGACACAGTGACCTGACCTTCAGTCGCGACGGTGAACGGCTGTTTATCGGCCGCCAGGCGCGGGTTGCCAAAGTGGCGGAGAAGCCCAAGTTCGAGTCTGAAGCGGATCTGACGGACACCGACCGACTGCTGGCCCGGGCGGATCTGGTGCTTTGGCACGGCGACGACGAACAGATCAAAACCCGCGAGATGGACCAGTACGACAAGGAGCGCAAGCGCACCTTCCAGGGTGTCTGGCAGCTCAAGAGCGATCGCTTTGTCCAGCTCACCGACGCGGAGGTGCCGGACCTTCAGCTTGCCGATAACGCCCGTTACCTGCTGGCCAGCTCCGACAAGCCCTACCGTAAGATGATCTCCTGGGCGGGGTTCTACCGAGACTGGTACCTGGTGGATCTCAATAGCGGAGACCGACGCGCCCTGGCGGTGCAGGTGGGCAGCGGCGACACACCGACGCTGGGGCCGGATGACCGCCACGTCCTCTGGCACGTTCGCGATGCCCTGCATCACCACGACATCAAAGCCAACCGCACCCGCAAGCTGGCTTCCGGTTTCGCCAACGAGGACCACGATTACCCCAGTCCGGCGCCGGGCTACGGCTTTGGCCCCTGGCTGGCCCATGATGCCGGGGTACTGGTCTACGACAAGTTCGACATCTGGCGCTTTGATACCGCCAAAGGCACGCTGAACCGCCTGACCAAGGGGCGGGAGTCGGACACCCTCTACCGGGTGGAGGTGACCGATAAGGACGCGCTGTTTGTGCCGGCGGATGCCGAGTTGCTGGTGCACAGCGTCAATGAACAGAGCAAGGCCGAAGGGCTGCACCGCCTGACGCTGGCCAACGGCACTCTCAGCGTCTGGCAGCAGGGGGACTACCGCATCACCCTGGTGGCCAAGGCCGAGGCGGCGGACACTCTGGTGATCAGCTACGAGCGTTATGACCGCTACCCCGACCTCTATCTCAGCAATGGCCCTCATGGCACCCCCAGCCAACTGACCCAGCTGGGCCGTCAGCTGGACGGGCTGGACTGGGGCCAGGCACAGCTGGTGCGCTGGCAAACCGAAGACGGTGTCGACCTTAAGGGCGTGCTGATCACGCCGCCGGGCTACGACGGTAAGACGCCGCTGCCCACCATGATCTACTTCTATCGCATCATGAGCGACCGCCTGCACGCGTTTCCGCAGATGGCGATCAACCACCGTCCCAACTTCCCCTGGTACGCCAGTGACGGTTACGCCATCTTCCTGCCGGACGTCGTGTTCGAAGTGGGTCGTCCCGGTCAGGCTTCCCTGAAAGCCCTGCTGTCCGGTGCGCGCAAACTGGTGGATATGGGGGTGGCCGATCCCCGGGCCATCGGCCTGCAGGGCCACTCCTGGGCGGGATACCAGAGCGCCTACATTGCCACTCAGACTGACTTCTTCGCCTCCGTGGTAACCGGTGCACCGGTCGCCAACATGACCTCCGCCTACACCGGCATTCGCCTGGGCTCAGGGCTTGGGCGGCAGTTCCAGTACGAGACCGGACAGAGCCGCATCGGCCAGACGCTGTACGAGGCGCCGGAGCTGTACATTGAGAACAGCCCCATCTTCTACGCGGACAACATCAAGACGCCGATGGTGATCATGTTCGGGGATGAGGACGACGCGGTGCCGTGGGAGCAGGGGATTGAGCTGTACCTGGCGATGCGCCGTCTCGCTAAGCCGGTGGTGATGCTGCAGTACGAGGATGAGCCGCATCATCCCAAGCAGTACGCCAACAAGCTGGACTACAGCATCAAGATGAAGGCGTTTTTTGACCACACGCTGAAAGGGGCGCCAGCGCCGCAGTGGTGGGTCAGTGGCCAGCCTTACCTCAAACCGGACAAGTGAGGCCTGACGCCACCAACAAAAACGGCCGCGATTGCGGCCGTTTTTTTATTCGTGACTCAGCTGGGCCAATGCGGTTTCCCCCCAGGCCACCAGCACGCCATCGCGAAAAAGCAGGGGGGTGGTTTCATCCAGCGTGGTTTCGCCGTCGCCTTTGGTTCTGTGGGTGCGGTAGCGCAGTACCTGGATGCCGTGTCCTTCGCCGTCCTGCAGCGCTTCCGAGAAATCCGGACTGCCCAGCCGCTCCATCACCAGCGCCTTGCTGAGGCCGGGCTCCAGTGTGGCGATGGTGGCGACATTGTGTTTCTGGCGGTCATCCCAGTCCATGTTGTCCGGGGTGGAGGGGGATTCTTCCCAAAGGGCGATGACCACCACCACAAACACCAGGTAAAGGCCGATTAAACCCGCGACCAGCGGCACCAGCCGAGACTTTCCCTGAGGCATCGTTGTTAACTCATTGTTGCGAATGGGCCTAGGTTAGCAGTGGATGGCGGACATTCAAACCACGTCATAAGGCCGATCGTTTGGTGAATGATGTTACCGTAGGATAAAGATCACCTAACCGTGCAATTGGGATGGACAAAAACCCGCTGGCGTTGTTACAAACCCTCATCTCTGCGGTATTTTGTCTGCAGGGCATGACAACGATAAATAGTTAAGACTTATTTCAAAATGCAATCACTTCTAAAACGCTTTACTCAGGGCAGCCTGGTGCTGCAAATCCTGATCGGCATCATTGCCGGTATCTCCCTTGCCAGTCTCAACCCGGAATGGGCCAAATCGGTGGCGCTGCTGGGCGACCTGTTCGTCATGGCGCTGAAAGCGGTCGCGCCGATCCTGGTGTTTGTCCTGGTGGCTTCCTCCATCGCCAACCAGAAGCCGGGCCAACACACTCACATGAAGCCGATCGTCGGCCTCTACCTGCTGGGCACCTTCGCCGCGGCGCTGAC
>CAZWED010000135.1:0-8354 GCA_964632645.1 uncultured Ferrimonas sp.
GCCGGCGTAATGCAGCAGGTCGGTGTAGTAGTTAGCCACGATGTAGGCGGGCATCGCCAGAGGCAGCAACATGGCCCACTGGAACAGCCGTTGTCCCGGGAAGCGGCACATGGCCACCAGCCAGGCCGCCGGCAGGCCCAGAACCAGGCTGCCGAGGCAAACCAGTGAGATCAACAACACCGTGTTGGCCACGTAAGTGCTCAACACGGTGTCAGCCAGGTGTTGGAAGACCTCCTGATCGGACTGCAGCGACTGCAGTATCAGCGCGATCAGGGGTAACATCAGGGCGGCTGCCGTCAGGTAGCCGCCCACACTCCAACGTCGCGAGAGTGTCAGGATCATCGTTTACAGATCGAACTTAACCTCGTCGAGCAGCTTCACGGCTGTCGCGTGGTGTTCGGCCAGCTTGGCCACCGGCAGTGCGTCCGCTTTGTACTGCCCCCAGGATGCCACCAGTTCAGAGGGGGCCACTTTCGGGTTAACCGGGTATTCGTAGTTCAGTTCGGCGTACAGGCCCTGGGCCTTCTCGCTGGACAGGAACTCGAGCAGGCGCTGACCGCCCTCCGGGTTCTTGGCGTACTTGGCCATCACGCCGCCGGAAACGTTCATGTGAGCGCCACGGTCGTTCTGGTTGGGGAAGTTGATGACCACCGCTTCGGCCCAGCCACGCTGGTTCTCGTCTTCCAGCATCTTGCCGTAGTAGTAGCTGTTGCCAATGGCGTAGTCACACACCCCTTCAGCCACCGCGCGCACCTGGGCACGATCGTTGCCCTGAGGCTTGCGGGCCAGGTTGGCTTTTACCCCTTCCAGCCAGGCTTTGGTCTCGGCTTCACCGTGGTGGGCGATCATGGACGCCACCAGAGCGATGTTGTACGCGTTCTTACCGGAGCGCATGCAGATCTTGCCCTTGAACGGCGCAGTGGCCAGATCTTCATAACGGACGTCGGACGCCGGGCCTACGCGATCCTTGGCGCTGTAGATGTTGCGCACGCGCAGGGTCAGGGCAAACCAATGGTTCTGCGGGTCACGGTACTGGCTCGGCAGGTTCTCGTTCAGTACTTCACTCTCCACCGGCTGGGTCAGTCCCATGTCCACCAGCGTCGCCAGACGGGAGATGTCGGTGGTGAGTACCACGTCCGCCGGAGAGAGGCGGCCTTCCCGTTTCAGGCGCTCTTCCAGACCGGTCTGGGCAAACACCACCTGGGTTTCAATGCCGGTTTCCTTGGTGAACATCTCCAACATCGGCTCAACCAGGAAAGGCTGGCGGTAGGAGTAGACGGTAACGGTCTGTGCGGCAGAGGCCATAGAGCTGGCCATCAGCAGCAGAGCGGACAAAGCGAAGCGACCCATGGGGAAGAACTCCTTTCGGTGAATAAGAATAATTATCTTTTAGATTAAAATAACCCTTAACGGAATACCTATCAATGACCAACATCAAAAAAAGCCCCCATGACGGGGGCTTTTTTTCACCTGACTGCGGTGTTTTTGAACGGGATCAACTCGCGCTTTTCACCGTCACAAACTCCGGGTAGGCGTCGATGCCACAGTCGGACAGGTCCATGCCGTCGTACTCCTCCTCTTCGGACACCCGGATCCCCATGGTGGCTTTCAGTACGCCCCAGGTCACCAGACTGGCAGTAAACACCCAGCCAAAGATGACCGCCGCGCCCGCCAGCTGGCCCACCAGGGTGGCATCAGCATTGGACACCGGCACCACCAGCAGACCAAACAGGCCGCACACGCCGTGGACGGAGATGGCGCCCACCGGGTCATCAATGCGGATCTTGTCCATGCCCACGATGGAGAACACCACCAGGCCACCGGCCACGATGCCCACCAGTGCCGCCAGGGTCAGCGACGGGGAGAGCGGGTCTGCGGTGATTGCCACCAGGCCCGCCAGCGCGCCGTTGAGGATCATGGTCAGGTCGGCCTTGCCCCAGGTCAGCTTGCACACCACCAGGGCGGCAATGGCACCGAAGGCGGCAGCGGAGTTGGTGTTGACAAAGATCTTGGCCACCGCGGAAGCGTTCTCCGCATCGGAGACCATCAGCTGCGAGCCGCCGTTAAAGCCGAACCAGCCCAGCCAGAGAATAAAGGTTCCCAGGGTCGCCAGAGGCAGGTTCGATCCTGGGATGGGGTTAACGCTCCCGTCCGGGTTGTATTTCCCCCGGCGGGCCCCAAGAAGAAGCACCCCGGCAATCGCCGCAGCAGCACCGGCCATGTGCACGATGCCGGAACCGGCAAAGTCCACAAAACCCAGCGTATCGGAGACAAAGCCACCCCCCCAGGTCCAATATCCCTCAACTGGGTAGATAAAGCCGGTCATTACCACGACGAAGGCCAGGAATGCCCAAAGTTTCATGCGCTCTGCCACCGCCCCGGAGACGATGGACATGGCGGTTGCCACAAACACCACCTGGAAGAAGAAGTCGGACTCCAGGGCGTGATCAGCATCCGCCGCCTGGGTACCAATCAGGCTGCCGAAACTGGGCAGCCAGCTTCCCTCCGGATTGTCCACGTACATGATGTGGTAACCCACCAGCAGGTACATGGCACAGGCAATGGCGTAGAGGCACATGTTCTTAGTCAGGATTTCGGTGGTGTTCTTGGAGCGGACCAGGCCCGCTTCCAGCATGGCGAAACCAGCCGCCATCCACATCACCAAAGCCCCGGAAATCAGGAAATAGAAGGTGTCCAGCGCAAAGCGCAATTCGGCTACGGTGGCACCCAATGCAGTCACTTGTTCCATCGTGTCGCTCCCTTAAATCGCTTCCGCGTCCATTTCACCGGTACGGATCCGCACCGCGCGCTCGAGATCGATAACGAAGATCTTGCCGTCACCAATCTTGCCGGTGCTCGCCGCCGCCGTGATCACTTCAATCAGTCGCTCCACGTTCTCTGACGCGGTGGCGATCTCCAGTTTGACTTTGGGCAGGAAGTCCACCTGGTATTCGGCGCCCCGATACAGTTCGGTGTGGCCCTTCTGGCGCCCGAACCCCTTAACTTCCGTTACCGTCAGCCCCTCCACGCCCAGTTCCGCGATCGCTTCGCGAACGTCGTCGAGCTTAAAAGGCTTGATGATTGCGCTAACCAATTTCATGCCGTTCTCCTAATCCCTGCAGTCGCTGGTAACACTTCGCTTACAACTGCTGTGCCATAATTTTTTATTCTTGTTTTTCATATGTTTACTTTCGACATCGGCACGAGGCGGTGAAAAATCGCACCGATATGAACCGGTGTGGGCGGGATAAGCACCAAGTTGGTGCACCACGTACAGGAAGGCATTGCGCCCGGTTCAGGCGCCACGAGATGGGAAAAAGACGCCCGCCTTAAGAGGCGGGCGCGCTTGGCAGACGGCGGCGGGCGTATCGCGGCCGTCAAGTTCTCAATTTGTTGTAGACAAAGAGCACCAGCAGGGCCCCCAGAACGGCCAGCCCCAGGGAGCCGAAATCGAATCCGGAGACGCCGCCCCAGCCGAGCATCTGGCCAATGTAGCCGCCCACAAAGGCACCCACGATGCCCAGCAGTATGGTCATGATCATGCCACCCCCATCCGGGCCGGGCATGATCCACTTGGCCAACACACCGACGATAAGACCGAGAACAATCCAGCTGATAAAGCCCATATTCGGCTCCTTAGTTGTGACCCATTCCAGATAACCCTAGTCGGTTCCAAAAAAAACGCCCCCGCAATGTGCGGGGGCGCGTCGGTTACCGGAGGTTACTGGGCATCGCTGCCGTATTTCTCCTGATACTCCTTATCCCATTGCGGCACCACGGTCTTCAGGAACTCATCCTTCGCTTGTTGCAGGGCGGGTTCGTCCAGACCCACGGCCACTTGCGCGGCGGCCTTGGTGGAGATGTCCGGCAGGGCCACCGGATCGGTCTGGCCATGCTTGGCCAGTACCCGTGCCAGGGCAGCCCGGGCATCGGCGCTGCGCTCCAGAGAGGTGGCCAGCAAACGCAGGGCTTCAGAGGGGTTGTGGGCATGCACGCCGTGGGAGGCGATGGCCATATCCCAGCGCCACTGAGCGTGACGGATCGCGGTCAGCGCGTCCTTCATCTCCGCCTCGGTGGCACCGGCATCCCATGCCGCCTTGGCTTCAAAGTGCGCCTGAACCAGCTGTTTCTCCGCTTTCAGTTTCGCGTCGGTCACCATCTCTTTGTAATGCTTGGTGACCGCTTCCAGATCCTCTTTGGACTGTTCGTGACAGCGGGCACAGGTGAACTCGAACTGGTCGAACGGGTTGCCGACGTTGTGGTCGGTGTACTTACGCCCTTCCGCATTGGTCACCCGCGGCATGTGGCAATCGGTACAGGAGACGTCGTTGCGCCCGTGGGTGCCGGTCTTCCAGGTTTCAAAGCCCGGGTGTTGCGCTTTCAGCATCGGCGCCTTGGAGAGACCGTGGGTCCAGTCTGAGAACTGCATGGCGTCGTAGTACTTCTCCATTTCATCCGCACTCAGGCCGTTGTCCCAGGGGAACTTCACGAACTTCTTATCCGGCGTGAAGTAGTACTCGACGTGGCACTGACCGCACACCATGGACTGACGATCCGATTTGCTGGCCTGTTCCCAGGGCATGCCGATGGTGTTCATGGCGCGCTCCGCGAACGGCACGGAGATGCGCAGACGGGCATTGTTGTCATGGCAGTTGCCACAGCCAATCTCGTGGGTGATTTCATTGCCACCCCGGGCCCATTTGCCTTTGAAGTAGGCGTCCTCGCCGTTTTCATCGATGTAGCGAGGCACATCGGGGGATTTACAGGACCAGCACGCCATCGGCATCGGGCCGTCATCGGGCCCTTTCGGTGCGCCGGTGCGCAGGGTCGCCCGCAGGTCCGTAATGGTGTAGTGGTGGCCCCGGGCCTTGTTGTAATCCTTGGCGAAGCCGTAGCCGGCCCACAGCACCACCAGCATCGGGTCCTCCGCCAGCGCGTCCACCACCTCACTGCTCTCCTTGGTCTGCTCCCAGGTCGAGTACTGCGCTTTAAACTTGGCAAACTCGCTGCTGTCCGCCTCGGTCACCTTCCCTGCTCCCATTGCTGCAGTGCTTACTGCCATCAACGCTGCGGCCCCGTAGGTCCGCCATTGCAATGTGCTCACCATCATTCTTCTCCCTATTTTTGAGAACTCGCCAGTGAAATGAATTCACTATAGCCTAGACTAGCGACCTTCAATGACGACCCCAAGTCACCAAAAGTCCAATCCTCGCTCCGCTTTGATTGTGATCAATTTGTTGCGGGCGAAATGGGGACACCGGCCGTCGTTTCCCTCCCCGCCACGCCTTTCCCGCCCCTTTAGACTCACACTCTGGGCTTTGAGGCTTTTCCATCGCCCCAACACTGGGCACAATGTCGCCATCCGCCAAGATGGAGCACTTATGTCCCGCACCACCCGCCTGACCACCAGCGTTATCCACGCCATGATGCTGGTGATGTTACTGTTCAGCCTGCAGGGGGGCGTCAGCCTGATCACCGCGCTCTATAGCATCGGTGATGCCCAGGCGATCAACGACTCCGGCTCACTGCGGATGCGCTCCTACCAGCTGCTGTTTCTCGCCAACTCCGAAGCGCCCATCCTGGAGCAGAAGCTGGAGGAGTTTGAAACCATTCTCCTCTCCCCTGCCCTGGCCCGCTCAGACGCCTGGTACATGCCAAAAGACAGCGCCTTCCATTACCACCAGGTACAGGAGCGCTGGAAACTGATGAAGGAGTACGCCCAGGAGGGCAACTCCCGCCGTTACGTCAGGGAGGTGCGGGGCTTTGTCGACGAGATCGAC
Source organism: uncultured Ferrimonas sp. (assembly GCA_964632645.1). Lineage (GTDB taxonomy): Bacteria > Pseudomonadota > Gammaproteobacteria > Enterobacterales > Shewanellaceae > Ferrimonas. The sequence goes on from CAZWED010000135.1 coordinate 5,781, forward strand.
GCCTTCGTGGATTCACTGGAGAAGTTCAGCGCCCTGAAGCTGCGGATCCTGATCTTCTCCCAGGTGCTGGGGATGGCGATGATGGGGGCACTGACCATCTACGCGCTGATCTATGTCCGCCGCCAGTTTGTTCAACCGTTGCAGCAACTGGAGCGGGGCGCGGAAGCGATTGCCGCGCGGGATTTCGCTTTTACCCCCCACCCCAGCCGCTACCAGGAACTCAATACCCTCAACCAGACGCTGGCCAGCACCGCCTCGGACCTGAACACCCTCTATCAGCAACTTGAGAGCAAGGTGGTCAGTCAGGATCTGGCCCTGCGCCAGGCCCATGAACGCCTGACCTTCCTCTATGACACCGCCCAAACCCTGAGCAGCACCGGGCTGGAAGCCAACGTGCTGAAACGGCTGATGGCCGCCCTGAAGTCCCATCTCAAGGCCGACGGCGTCTGCCTGCAACTGCAAGGCGAACCGCCCCTCTGCCTGGGGTGCAACGACACCCTTCCCGCCAGCGCATCCCTGACTGAAGGCAGCGAATCCCTTGGCGAGGTCCGGCTCTATCCGGCGGAGCGGGCCGATCAGGACCTGCTCAACAACTTCGCCCTGCTGCTGGGTCGCTCAGTCCGGCAACATCGTGATATCCAGATGCAGGAGCGCCTGGGTCTGATGGAGGAGCGGGCGGTGATCGCCCGCGAGCTGCACGATTCCCTGGGCCAGTTGCTGGCCTACATGAAGATCCAGCTGACCCTGCTGAACCGGGCCACCCAGGCCGGTCGTCCGGAAGGGATTGAGGAGGCGCGCCAGGCGTTGAAGGTGTCGGTGGACAACGCCTATCGTCAACTGCGCGAACTGCTGGCCACCTTCCGCCTGAAAGTGGAAGCGCCGGATCTGCCCAGCGCGCTGGAGTGCATTCTGGTGGAGTTGGAAGAGCGCAGCGACGCGGAACTGACGCTCGACTACCGTCTGCCACCGATGACCCTGTCTGCCACCCAGCAGGTGCACCTGCTGCAAGTGGTGCGGGAGGCGGTCATGAACGCCATCAAACACGCCCAGGCAAGCCACATCCGCCTGCGCTGCGCCATCGAAGAGGACCAGATGGTGGTCACCGTTGAAGACGATGGCATCGGCATGACCACCCCCGAGAATCCGGAAAACCATTTTGGCCTGAACATCATGCAGGAGCGGGCCCGCCAGATGGGCGGCTTCCTGCGCATTGATGCCTCTCCTCTGGGCGGGGTACGGGTTCAGGTCTCCATTTTGAATCACGTGGAGGAACCCCATGGCTGAAGCCTGGCAACTGATGTTAGTGGACGATCACCCCATGTTGCGACGTGGCCTGTGCCAGCTGCTGGAGGGCGATCCCCGCTTTCTGGCGCCCTGGGAGGCGGGCAATGGCCCGGAAGCCCTGGCCCTGCTGGCACGCCAGCAGCCGGACCTGGTGCTACTGGACCTGAACATGCGCCCCCTCAGCGGCCTGGACACCCTGCGGGCCATTCGTCGTGACTTTCCCGAACTCAAGGTGGTGATGTTCACCGTATCGGACCACCCCCGGGACGTTCAGGCGGTACTGGACGCCGGCGCCAACGGTTACCTCGTCAAAGACAGTGAGCCGGAAGAGCTGGTGGAGGGATTGGCGCAGGTGATGGGGGGTGCGGCGGTCATTACCGATCGCCTTGAGGCCTCGCTGGCCGAAGTGGAGGAGAGCTGGGCCGCCCAGTTAACGCCACGGGAGCGTCAGATCGCCGAACTGATCGCGGAGGGCAAGAGCAACAAAGCGATTGGCGAAGCCCTCTTTATCAGCGAGGGCACCGCCAAGGTTCACGTGAAAAACCTGATGAGAAAAACCGGCTGTCACTCCCGGGTGGAGTTGGCCATCAAGGTGCGGGAAGGGTAACGGTCAGCGGCCGGCCAGAAAGGCCTGCCAGCTGTCCAGCAGCAGCTCAAAATCCTCCAGTCCGCAGAGCGCCTCACTTTCGGCGTCGTAAAAATCCAGGTCCGGATCCATATCGACGCCGTTGCTCTGCCCCAGGACATGATCCCGCACCAACACCGAATCCGGCGTGATAAGAAGGGATTGCTCCGCCCCGTTCAGCACCCACTCCCGACGCTGACCATGACGGATCTGGGCCAGCGCATTGCGCAGGCGCATCAGGGCTTCGGCGTCCTGACACTCTTCGGTCAGGTAGCGGCCCAGCGCTTCGTGTCCCATGGACATCAATACCAGGGGTTGCCCCCCGAGTTCACGGCGAAACTCGTACTCCATACTTCCTCTAGGTGATCTCCGCCCCGGGGCGGGAATTCCAAATTGCGGCCCTGGCGACACTTTCACACATGCGTCCAAGGTCGCCTTGTGTGAGCCAGATTGCCGCTATACAACTAGGATCCATTGTAACCCAGCGCCATCAGGCGCGCCCCTCCAAACCCGGGAGAACCCGCATGTTTAAAGCCCTTCAACTGCACCAGGATGACGCAGGAAAAACACTGGCCAGAATTGTCGAGCTGGAAAACCACCACCTGCCGGAAGGCGACGTCACCGTGGACGTTCAGTACAGCTCGCTGAACTACAAAGACGGCCTG
>CAZWED010000136.1:0-8343 GCA_964632645.1 uncultured Ferrimonas sp.
CTGAGTAACTTTGACCATAGCTTCACCATTAACGAGGTTAATGTTCTCTCCAAAGTAAGAAGCTATGTCTTCAAGTTTGACTGTATCAAGCTTGCTTCCCGAATATTTAAATGTACCTTCATCGCATACGTTATCTGGAGTGCCACACAGTATCTTCACCTTGTAATTAGGATGGTTTGACTCAAGTATTCTGAATCCAACTCCTCCATCAGGTGCTGAAATCCACAACATTTCACCAAGCATTTGGTGTTTCGTTGATGCTGTTTCTTCGAACCTGAAGAAGGTGAAGAAAAGAATTAGAAGTGCTAATACAGTTGCTGCTCCTAAGATTAACAACCACTTTATTATTTTTTTCATATTACTCCGATACGACTAACGTATTCGTTGAGAAGTCGTAGTCTAAATCGACTTCAGAAAGATGAGTGTGCCTCCCGCACTGACCTCGCAATTACAGAAAGCACGCTAGCAATCGCCCCCCTCTCAAACAATGCTTTAGGAGTATTCTGAGGCTGCCATCTGCGAATACAGAGAAGCCATCGGCTGAGTGTGCGCCCCGGTCTGTGAACCGCCGTATTTCGCCCCTCTCCGGCCTTTGCTGGCGTTAAAGCACCTACTGCGACGTGAGCAATTGGCGATTGCTGCCCTTATCCGCCGCCCCCATTCACTGCCCTTTCACTCCCCTCAACACCAAAGCATGAAAGAGCCATCCGGGGGAGGCGGAACACATACCCAAACAAAAGGGCCAGGCATGGCCTGACCCTTGTTGCTGTGCCGCGTCATTTACTTCAGGTGCCGTCCGCCATCCAGGTAAAGCGTGCGTCCGGTGACGTAGTGGCTCTGCATCAGGTATTGCACCGTGTTCCACACCTCCGTTTCGCCCCCTTCCCGGCCCATCAGGGATTTGGCCAGGGCTTTGACGCGGTACGCTTCGTCGTCGTCGGGGTTAAAGCGGATCAGCGCCGGGGCGATGGCGTTCACTTTTACGTTGGGCGCCAGTTGTTTGGCAAAGGAGAGCGTGAGATTGGCCAGCGCCGCTTTACTGGCGGCGTAAGCGATGTGCTTGGCGCTGCCGGTCTCTGCCACGTAATCGGTCAGGTGGATGATGTCGGCCACCGGCTCGGCCCCGGCGTTCAGCGCGTCAGCCAGTGCCAGGTTGAGTTGATAAGGCGCATTGACGTGGACCTGCATCATCCGCTGCATCACCTCGGCCTCCGGCGCCTGTCCTTCACTCAGCCAGTCTGAGGCGTTGTGAATGAGCGCCCGCACCTTGGGATAGCGCGCTTTGAGGATGGCGATCAGGTCGGCCAGGCTGGCGGCATCGCAGAAGTCGCAGGCATAGAGCTCGGCCCCTTCGGCACGCAGTTGCGCCAGCGCGGGGCGTTCCTGGCGGAAGGTGCCGATCACCGGCGTGCCCTGCTCCAGAAAGGATGACGCCAGATGCAGGCCGATGCGCTTGCCAACGCCGGTGATCAGAACCGGTGCCGTCATCGCAGGAACTCGGCCCGGGTTGCCGCCTTACTCTTAAACGCGCCCCCCAGTGCGGTCGTTTCCGTGTAGGAGCTGGCATCGGCCACACCGCGGGCTTTCACGCAGTAGTGAGTGGCCTGAATGGACACCGCCACATTGTCGGTGCCCAATAGAGTTTGCAGGGCCACCAGCACTTGCTGAGTCAGCCTTTCCTGCACCTGGGGACGGCGCGCGAAAAACTGCACAATGCGGTTGATTTTCGACAGGCCAATCACCTTTTTACCGGGGATGTACGCCACGGTAGCGGTGCCATCGATGGTGACAAAGTGGTGCTCACAGGTGCTGACCAGGCTGATCGCCTTAACCTTCACCATCTCATCGACGCCCATCTTGTTGTCGATGACGCACATCTTTGGGAACTGGTCGTAATCCAGTCCGGAGAAAATCTCCTCCACGTACATCTTGGCGATGCGGTGCGGCGTCTCCTGCAGGCTGTCATCGCTGAGATCGAGCCCCAGGGTGCCCATCACTTCGGTCATCAGCCCCTTGATTCGATCGTACTTCTGTTGGTTGCTCAACCCACTGTTGATCAACGGCGTTTCAAGGCCACGGGCCATCAAGGCATCGCGCACCAGCTTGGCTTCTTCGGTCATCGCTTTCCCGCCCCTGTGTTTGTCGGTCCCTGTGCTTACGTCAGGCACAGCCATATGGTTTTGTTTTGGCGTGATCCATCACGCGTCGGAGGCTCGTACAACGATAGTGTTACCAACGATTGGGTTCCTGTCATGCATTTAACGCTTTTCTACGACAGCCGATGCCCCCTGTGTCAGCGTGAAATTGCCGCGCTGAAAGCAAGGGATGCCCTCCATCGTATTCGTTTTGTCGACCTTCACCACCCGGACACCGAAGCGCGCTACCCGGAGCTGGACCTGGCCCATGCCAATGCCGTGCTGCATGGGCGGCTGGCCGATGGCACCTGGATTACCGGTCTGGACGTTACTCATAAGGCGTGGTCGCTGGTGGGTAAAGGGCACCTGACCGCCCCACTGCGCTGGCAGCCTGTCCGGCCGTTGACGGACGCCGCTTACCGGCTGTTTGCCCGCCACCGTCATCGCCTGTCTTACTGGCTGACCGGCGAGCGCCGCTGTGACGCCAGTCATGTCCGCCGCTGACACCCTGGTGATCGGCGCGGGCAGCGCCATCGGGCAGGCCTTTGCCCAACTCTCTTTGATGCGGGGCGAGCGGGTCACCGCCGTCTGCCGCCATTCGCCGCCGATCAGCCACCCCGAACTGCGTTGGGTTCCTTCCAATCACGACGAGTCGGACCGGGCGCGATGCGCCGCCGCTCTCGCCGAGCTCAATGGCCGCTGGCAGCGGGTGGTGATCTGCCTGGGGTTGCTGCACGAGCCGGGCCTGCAACCGGAGCGCCGGCTGGAACAGGTGGACGGCGACGCCCTGCACCGTCTGTTTGAGGTTAACGCAGTGCGGCCGATGCTGTACCTGCGTGACCTTCTGCCCCTGCTGAGTGGTCCGCAGCCCGCCACGGTGGCGGTCCTCAGTGCCCGGGTGGGCAGCATCGGCGATAACCGGCTGGGCGGCTGGTACGGCTATCGTGCCGCCAAGGCCGCGCTCAATATGATGCTGCAGTCCGCCGCCATCGAGTACGCCCGGCGGGCCCCCGCGGTCAAGCTGGTCGCCTACCACCCCGGCACCGTGGTCAGCCCCCTGTCCGAGCCCTTTTCAGCCGGTCGACAACGCCTGACGCCGGAGCAAAGTGCCCGACAGCTTCAACAATGGATGGACAGTGCCACGCCCGACGGCACACTCAGTTTTATCGACTGGGCCGGGAAGCCGGTCCCCTGGTGATGCGGAGGTCAGTATGTTCAGCGGAAAATCACCGGCCGGAAACGGCGCCATCTGGTCACTTGAGGGCGATCTTTACATCGCCCGGCTATACGGCCCCGACGGCGAGATGCTGGAGCAGCAACGTCTGCCCTGCCTGAAACAGGCCCGGGACTGGCTGGCTGACCGGGGGGCGGAGCCGATACGCTTCCACCCCTCGGACACCTACCTCGAGATGTGCGGGCAGGATCAGTAACCGGCCGCCTGCCCGTCCTTGCGGCTCTCCGACGCGCCAACGTAGCTCTTGGTGGTGGGGTTGTACTCGATCGCCTGATAGCCGCCATAACCGCCCAGGTTGTCCTGGATGACGTGGCCCCGTTTCATCAGTTCACGCCGGGTCTCGTAGGAGAAACCGGACTCAAGACTGACCACGCCGCCATCGCTCATTACCTCGCCGGTGGGCTGGCTGGAGCCGGTATGAAGGATCCGCGGTGCGTCGCCCGCCTCCTGCAGGTTCATGCCGAAGTCCACCATATTGATGATGATCTGCGCGTGCGCCTGCGGCTGGGTCGCGCCCCCCATCACTCCAAAGGCGAGCCAGGGTTTGCCGTCGCGGGTGGCAAAGGCGGGAATGATGGTGTGGAAGGGGCGCTTGCCCGGTGCGTAGGTATTGGCCTCTCCCTGCTTCAGGGTGAACAGCTGGCCCCGGTCCTGCAGCACAAAGCCCAGGCCCGGCGGGGTCATGCCGGAGCCCATGCCACGGTAGTTGCTTTGGATCAGCGACACCATGTTGCCTTCGCTGTCCGCCGTGGTGAGGTAAATGGTGTCGCCGTGCAGCAGGGCGGGATTGCCGTGTTCCACCGAACGGGCGGCCCGCTCGCCGATCAACGCCCGGCGGGCCTCGGCGTAAGCGGGAGCGAGCAGGCCCTGTACCGGGGTTTCGGCGAATGCCGGGTCGGCGTAGTACTTGGCCCGGTCAGCAAACGCCAACTTCTTTGCCTCCACAAAGGTGTGGACGTACTCCGGGCTGTCCAGCCCCATTGCGGCGATGTCATAGCCTTCGAGCATCTTGAGGATCTGCAGCGCGGCGATCCCCTGTCCCGGTGGCGGCAGTTCCCACACCGTTACGCCCCGGTAATCCACACTGACCGGCTCCACCCAGTCGCTGGTGTGGCTAGCCAGGTCCTCGTAACTGAGGAAGCCGCCGTTGTCTTTCATGTACTGGTCGATGCGCCGGGCGATCTCCCCTTTGTAGAACGCCTCGCGCCCCTGCTTGGCCAGCAGGCGGTAGCTGTAAGCCAGGCCGGGATTGGCGAAGCGTTCACCGACCGCCGGCATGGCGCCATCGGGCATAAAGGTGTCGCGGAACCCCGGGTAGGCTTCCAGCCGCGGCGCGCTGCGCTCCAGGTAGTAGGCGATAAGGTCAGAGACGATAAAGCCCCGCTCGGCGTACTCAATGGCGGGGGCCAGCACCTGGCTCATCGGCAGTTTGCCGAACTTCTCGCTGAGCTCAAACCAGCCGTCTACCGCACCGGGCACCGACACCGGGAGGGGCCCGTAAGGCGGAATGTACTCCAACCCTCGTCGCTCGAACTCGTCAAGGGTCAGGCTGCGGGGGCTGCGGCCGGAGGCGTTCAGGCCATGCAAACGCTGCCCCTTGGCGTCCCAGACGATGGCGAACAGGTCGCCGCCAATCCCGCACCCGGTGGGCTCCACCAGCCCCAGCACCGCGTTGGCGGCGATCGCGGCGTCAATGGCGTTGCCCCCCTCCTTCAGGATGTCCAGCGCCACCTGAGTGGCCAGGGGCTGGCTGGTGGCCGCCATTCCCTGCTCCGCGTAAACCGGTGAGCGCGAGGCAAACGGTGCGCCGGTGATGCGGTCAAAACCGAAGGCGGAAGGGATAAGGCTGGATACCAGGGCGACAGTCGCCAAAAGAGGACGAGTCCGGGTCCACATATTTGCGCTCCTTGACAATGAGTTAACCGAAAACTAACCAACCCACCCTCCCGGTGCAACCGCTAACCTGTCATGCCCCTCATCGCGGCTTGAATCTCAGTTGCCAACCCCTTGGCATTTTCCGCCCAAAGACTTTGGTACACTGCGCGCCATCTCATTGAGAAACAGGTAACAAGGATGAATCCCTACCGCCCTCAACGTCAGCTCTGGTGGATGCGCGCCCTCGGCTTGCTCCTGAAAGTCGGCCTGGTGGCCGGCACCGGCCCACTGCTGGGCCTGACCCTGGAGCTGCCCCCGCTGATCGCCATCATGGCGCTGGAAGCGGCCTTTCTGGTGCTCACCACTCTGCCCTGGGGCCAGCGACGACTGCCCCTGTTCAGTCAACTGATGATCGACACCCTGTTGTGGGGGGTGTGGTTGCACTTCTCCGGCGGCGCCACCAACGCCTTCGTCACCCTGCTGCTGATGCCTGTGGCCATCGCCGCCGCCCTGCTGCCCCTGCGGCAGGTTCTGGGGATCGCCGCCATCGCCTGTCTGGCTTACAGCCTGATGATGCTGACCATGCCCCACGATGCCCACATGCACGGCAACCAGATGGCCGCACACTACCTGGGCATGTGGCTCAACTTTTTGCTCTCCTGTGGCGTTCTGCTGGGCGTCGTGGCGGTGATGGCACTGCGCAGTCGCGAGCAGCAACGGGAGCTGGCACAACTGCGGGAAGCGCAACTGCGCCAGGAGCACCTGCTGGCGCTGGGCACCGCCTCGGCCCAGTTGGCGCACCAGCTGGCCACCCCGCTGTCCACCCTGACACTGCTCCATGAAGAAGCGCTGGAGCACCATCCCGACAGCCCGCTGCTGCCACAGATGAGCGGACCGCTGACCCTCTGTCAGCAGAGCCTGAACGGCCTGAGGCAAACCAGCGAACGGCTGCGCAGCGACTCTCCCGAGCCGCAGCCGCTGGACACTCTGCTGGCCGGTCTCAAGGAGCAGCTGCAACTGCTTTTGCCCCAGATCGAACTGGATCTGCAAGTGCGCGCCGACCGCTTTATGCTGAGCGGGGATCCCGCCCTGCAGCCTGCCCTGCTTTCGCTGGCGTACAACGGCGCCCAGGCCAGCCTGCGTCAGGGTAGCGACCGTCTGGCACTGGAGGTCTCGGAGGAGAACCAGGGGGTTTCACTGACGTTTCGGGATTGGGGGCCGGGACTGGGACCGCTGCAGGACAAGCTGGGCCGCGAGCGCGTGCAAAGCCCCTCCCTGGGGGTCGGGCTGCTGCTCAGCCACGCCACGCTGGAACGACTGGGCGGTTCGCTGAGCCTGAGCAACCGCTCAGACGGCGGCGCCGAGGCCCGTATCTGGTTGCCCGAGGTGGTGGCATGAACCACAAACGGGTGCTGATCATTGAGGACGATCCCCTGCTCGGGCCGGTGCTGGCCCGTCGCCTGGCGCAACACGGTTATGACAGCCAGTGGGTCGACAATAAGACCGATGCCCTGCTGGGGGCGCGCCAGTGGCGCCCCACCCACCTGCTGCTGGACATGAATCTGGGCGACGACAACGGCCTGACCCTGATTGCGCCATTGCGTGCCTCGGTGCCCGATGCCCAGTTGGTGCTGCTGACCGGCTACGCCAGCGTGTCCACCGCCGTCGATGCCATGCGGCTGGGCGCCAACCATTACCTGGCCAAACCGGTGGACACCGCGACGCTGCTCAGCGCGCTGGAAAACGCCCCGGTGGCCCTGTCGGACGCCCCCGAAGACAAACCGCTGAACCCCAAGCGGCTGGAGTGGGAGCACCTGCAACAGGCGCTGCGGCAGAATGACGGCAACGTCTCCGCCACCGCCCGGGCACTGGGGATGCACCGCCGCACCTTGCAACGCAAATTGCAGAAGAAGCCGTTGTGCGACGAGGTGGAGGGCTGATGCCCGACCCGCGCGGGCAACCCGTTGTCCGCGCGCGGAAAAAAATTCCCCTCCCCGTGCACTCCATCACTTGGGGGGCAGCGCTCCGACGCGCTAGAATGGATCGGCGATCACGGAAAGATCGCCCTGAGAAATGAAAAGGATGTCCCGATGACTGCACTGTATGAACAGATGATCCTCCGCCCGGAGCACGATCCTTCCCGCCCACAGAGCGGCAGCCTGATGGTCAGTGACGACAGCGTGGTGTTTTACGGTGAAAAGCAGATCATCCCACTGAACGCCATCCGGCGCTCCAGCCTGGACGACCAGGGCTGGCTCCACATCGAGTACGGTGACGACGGCCACGCCGCCCTCTCCGACGCCAGCTGGCGTGGTGCCATCAGCGCCCTCACCCGCCTTCCCGGCCTGGCCCGCGCGCTGCGACAACACCAGCAGTAACCTTTGCAATCCGCCCGCAGGCGATCACACTGAAGGGCATAGCGCCGCCATCGAGATCGCCCAATGCGTCCCCAATACCGCACCCCTCGCCTGACCGTCCGGGCGCTGACCGCGCCCTCTGAACTGCCGCCAGAACTGGCCCGAGAGGCCCTCGCCCTGTTTTCCCCCGAGGTTCAGGCAACGCTTCCCCCCCACTGGCCCGCCGTCACCGACTTGTCCGGCGCTCAGCAGTGGCTGGAGGCCCGGCTGAAAGAGGCCTGGTTGCTGCCGGTGCGCCAGGTTAAGGACGACACCCTGGTGGGCTTTATGCTGGTCAGCCCCTCGGTGGTGGTGCAGATTGGCACCACCTGGCACCTCGGATACCTGCTGGGCGACGCCTACTGGGGACAGGGACTGGCCAGCGAACTGGTTGCCGGGCTGGTGGACTGGTGCCAGCAGCATCGTCCGGTGGCCTGCCTGCGGGCCGGAGTCGCCAGCGATCACCCCGCCTCCGCCCGGGTACTGGAGAAAAACGGCTTCCACGAAGTGCAGCGCCAGGACGAGCCCCAGGGCGTGCGATTCTTCGAGCTCCTGTTTCACGACCATCCGTCGCCCTGACGTGTCCCCAAAACCAACAAAATGACGCCTTAACCGGCGCCTGTGGCGCACCAACTGCCCCTTCCTACCCATAGTAAAAATCCACCTGCATAGCAGGTGGCTTTAACAATGCCCCCTCTAAGGG
>CAZWED010000137.1:0-8280 GCA_964632645.1 uncultured Ferrimonas sp.
GTGATCACCGGGTTCTCCTCCGCCAGCGTCACTTCGTGCACCGTCGGCTCCTCGGTGTCCGCCGGCAGCTTGGCCTTGGCGAGGGTGACCTTGTCGCGCACGTCCGCCAGCGCCACCTTGGGGTCAAAACCGGCATCAAACTCCATCACCAGGCTGGCGTGCCCTTCCGCCGCGGTCGCGCGCAGTTCGTCGATCCCCTCAATGCTGCGCAACTCCTGCTCCATCGGGCGGATCAACATCCGCTCCGCGTCCTCCGGAGAGATGCCGTCGTGGACGATGGAGACGTAAATCACCGGTATGGTGATGTCCGGCTCCGACTCCTTGGGGATACTGCGGTAAGTAACCGTACCGGCGATAAGCAGCAGCAGAAACACCATCAATACGCTGCGGCTACGAGCCAGGGCGGCGGCGATCACTCCGGTCATTGCGCCGACTCCTCGTAGCTCACCCGCACCGGATCGCCATCGCGGACAAAGCCCTGGCCGATGGTGATCAAGGTGACCTCATCCGGCACGCCGCCGGTCCAGATCCCGTCGCCATCGGCCTTTACCACTTCAATGGGCAGGAAGCGTACCACCTCGTTCTCGATGGTCTTCACCCCCAGGTTGCCCAGTTCATCCAGAGCCAGCAGGGCCGGAGTAATGTAGATCGCCTTGCTGGCCTCCAGGGGCAGCTGAAGCTCGGTGCTTTTGCCGGCCCGCAACCGGCCATCCGGGTTGGGCAGCGCCACTTCAATGCGGAAGGTGTTGGTGCCCGGGGTGGAGACGGAGGCGATGTAGCGCACGGTGCCCGCCACCGGGGCGTCGCCGATAAAGCTGGCCTGCGCCGTCTGGCCGACGGAGACGCCCACCACGTCGATTTCGGTGATCTCCGCGTTCACCACCAGCGGGTCCAGATCCGCCACGGTGCCGATCTTGTCGCCCACCGCCAGATAGTCGCCCTCCTCCACAACGCGGTCATTGAGCACCCCGTCAAACGGCGCCCGAATGGTGGTGTGGGCCAGGTCCAGTTCGAGGCGTCGCACCTCGGCCCGGGCCTTGACCAGCTCGGTCTCCACCTCGGCCTGGCGCAAGCGGCCCTGCAACCCCTGTTGAGCCAGTTTAATGCTGGCATCGAAATCGATCTGGCGCTGTTTCTGCTCCGCCTGGGCGCGGGCCAGTTGCTGGGGCAGGTCCCGCTGATCCAACTGCAACAACGGCTGACCCGCTTTCACCCGTGCCCCCCGCTCAACCAGCACCTCCATCACCCGCCCCTTGACCTCGGCGCGCAGGGTGGCCATGCGGTCCGGCTGGGTGCGGCCATAAAGATTCACCTCCCGCATCACCGTTTCCGCCGCCACACGACGGGCCGTCACCTCGGTGATCTTGTCCGTTTCCGCCCCGCTGGCGCGCTTGGCCTGCTCAGGCGCCTGGCCGATGCCCGACAAGATCCAGGCCGCCAACGCGAGGGCAATCAACGAGGCCAACACATAGGGGTTGCGCAAAAAAGACATGGGGGAAGCACTCCGGTACCGAGGGTAATGGGTGCAGGATAAAGGGCCAGCCGGCCCAGGGAAACACAATTTCGTTACATTTCACTAACGACCGCATTCCCATCAAGCCAGCAGGCGGAACTGCGCCGGTTTACGCCCCAACGTCTCACTGGGAGAGCGGCCATTTACTTCGCTCCGTCCAGTGCCGGGGGTTGAGGCCCCGGGCAAACACAGGATGCCGGGATGGACAGCAAAGCGTTGCTTGCCCCCCTGCTGGGCCTCGGTGCCGTGACCGCCTCTTCGCGGCCGGGCAAAGCGTTCGACCGGCTCAAGCAGGACCCCGAAACCGTGCAGACCGCCAAGTTTAAAGATGGCAAAGCCGTGCCAGTCCAAACCCAGGTGCGCCTCGACGACAGCCTTGAGCGCAAGAGCTGACCACAACAAAAACGCCCCCGCATGGCGGGGGCGTTTTTTTCAACCGGGGGGCGCTTTAGATGGAGAAGGAAGCGCCGCAGCCACAGGTGGTGGTGGCATTGGGGTTGTTGACGAAGAAGCGGCTGCCTTCCAGCCCTTCGGTGTAATCCACCTCACCGCCAACCAGGTATTGCAGGCTCATGGAATCCACCAGCAGGGTCACGCCCTGTTTCTCGATGGTGAAATCCCCTTCGTTTACCTTTTCGTCAAAGGTAAAGCCGTACTGGAACCCGGAACACCCGCCACCGGTCACGTAGACCCGCAGCTTCAGTTCGGGGTTCTCTTCCTCCGCCAGCAGCGCTTTCACTTTGGCAGCGGCTGCGTCGGAGAATTTGATCGGCATGGCTTGTGCGGCTTCGACTGTCATCTTTACCTCTCAGTATTAAGCCCGGCGATTATCCAATACCCGACCAAAGCATTCAAGCTTTGGCCGATCAGTGTGCATTGTGGATCTGGGCCAGTGTGGGCTGGCTCACCAAATCCGAGAAGGGGTAACTGGCTTCCGTGCTGGACGCCTTCTGTCCCGACGCCTTGGGCAGTTTCACCTCCACCACGAGGCGCTCCGGCACAAAGTCCTCCGGCAAGGTGAACTCGCTTTCCAGCTGCTGGAAGTAGCGGAACGAGAATTTCAGACTGGCGGCGTCCACCCCCATCTGGGTCAGGTCGCGGCTGACCGGCTGGCCGTTTTCGCTGCCGTGAAGGGTCAGCCTGACGGTGCCCTTAACGAAGCGTTTGCGGATCTTCTGCTGGGTCAGCAACAGACGATAGCGGTAGCGGTTAGCGTCAACGGTGTCATCCAGAACCAGGTCGTGGATCTGCACACCGTCCGCCGTCTTTTCCGGAGCCATCACGTTGCGGTAGAACGCCAGCTCTTTCTCCAGCGCGTCGATCCGCTGCTGCTGGTGCGCCATCATCTCGCGGGTTTCCAGCTGGCTTTGCTGCTCCATCCGCACCTCAAGGCCGCGGGTCGCCAGTTCCCGTTCCAGCGCCAGACGCTCCTTTTCCCAGTCGCCCTGGGCGTCCTGGTAGTGGTCCACCTGTTTGTGCAGGGACCACTGTTCCACATAGCCAACGCTGTACCCCAGCAGGGCAACCGCCAGCGCCATCGCCATCAGGATCAGGCCTCGGGGCTTAAAGCCCTGCTCGAACTGACACAGGGCGTGCCAGCGGTGCTTCCATTTCTGCATCACTTATCTTCTTGTTATCCTTACCGGTGCTATCATCGTCCCAGCCGTCTAACAGGTCCAGAACCCATGATCGCCGACTACAAGTTCAAACTGGCCACAGCCCGGATCAGCCTCCAGCTTTGTTTGCTGGGTTTGCTGGTGGGCGCGTTGGCCAGCGGCCTGATCGTGCTGTTCCAGCTGACCGTGGCGGCACTGCAGCATCTGGTACTCATCCAATCCGCTGATTTTACTGAGCTGCCGTTATGGATGCGAGCCAGCCTTCCGATTCTGGGAGCTCTGATCATCTATCTGCTGGTCAGCCGGACCAAAACCGCCTACCGACGGATGGGGATCGCCTACGTGATCCACCGGGTCAAGTGCCACTATGGCCGCATCTCCCTGACCAGCGGCATCGGCCAGTTTGTCCACGCAGTAGTGGCGCTGGTCTGCGGCTTCTCCGTCGGAAAGGAGGGCCCGGCGGTCCACATCGGGGCCACCGCCGCCACCATGATGTCCAAGCGCTGGGCGCTGCCGGACAACACCATGCGGATCCTCTCCTCATGCGGCATAGCGGCCGGCATCGCGGCGATCTTTAACACCCCGCTGGCGGGGGTGATCTTTGTCCTGGAAGTGGTACTGAGGGACTACAAGATCCACTACTTCCTGCCCATTATGCTGGCCGCCATCACCGGCGCCATCATCTATCGGGCGGTGTTCGGTGACATTCACGTTTACAGCCATCTGGAGCTGGTGCGCCTGCCGCTGGACCAATACCCCACGCTGATCATGTTTGGCCTGGTGCTCGGCATCGTCGCCGCCCTGTTCAACCACGCCCTGCTGCAGGTAACGCAGCGGGCCAGCACCCTGAATTTGGCAACCCGCTTCGGCATCGCCGGGTTGGCCACCGCCGCCATCGTCGCCGTCGTGCCGGGTGCCATGGGCGGTGAGCACAGTGCTGTTGCCCTGGCCCACAGCGCCGATGCCACCATCCTCGGCCTGCTGATCCTGCTGACCGCCAAGATCCTGGCCACCATCGCCGCCATCGGATTTGGCATTCCCGGCGGCCTGATCGGCCCGCTGTACGGCATGGGCGCCCTGCTCGGGGCCATGGTGGCCCTGATCCTCAGCCCGATGTTGCCCCAGTTGCAGGAGTACCAGGGGATCTACGCGGCGATCGGCATGACCGCCATGATGGGAGTCTGCCTGAACGCGCCGATGGCCTCGCTGCTGGCTCTGGTGGAGCTGACCGACGACGCCTCCCTGATCCTGCCCTACCTCCTGGTGACACTGCCCGGCTTCCTGCTCGCCCACGAGGGGCTCGGCGCCCGCGCCATCTTTCTGCGCCAGCTGGACATCATGGGGCTGGAATACCGGGTGCCACCGCTGGAGCAGGCGTTGCAGAAAACCGGTGTGCTGGCCCTGATGGACCGCAACATCATCCTGGCCCGCCCGGGTCTGGCGGACGAGGAGTTGATGGAGCTGCTCAAGAGCGCCGAGCACCACCGTTTGCTGCGCGCCACCGACGAGGGGCAGGAGATGATCACCCTGCACGCCAACTTTACCGACGAGAGCAACAGCGCCCTGAAACGGGAGGTGATCCCCGGCCTGCCGGACCGCAGTACCCTGGCCGAGGTGTACCGATTGCTGGAACCCAAGCGGGGCGGCGCGGTGTACGTCTACATGGAGCAGCCGGATACCCCCGTCGGCCTGATCACCTGGCCGATGCTCTACCGCTTCTTCCGCGATGGCGAAGTCTGAATGCCATATTGCGACTAAGGTGTGGACGGGGAATCATTGACGCCGGCCCCTCCAACGGGATTGAATGGCAACATCCCCATAACATTTCCCCGTTGGCATCATGGAATACCGGTTTGACCGCTTTACTCTGGATTTGAGCCACCAACGCCTGACGTGCGACGGTGAACTGATCAGCAGCGATCCCCGCCTTATCCGGCTGCTGGAACTGCTTATCGAGGCCGCTCCCGAGCCCGTTTCGGCAGACACCCTGCTCAGTGCACTGTGGCCCGACACCCACGTCAGCCACTGGTCCATCTCCCGCCTGATCTCCGATGCCCGCAAGCTGTTCAAGGACGCCGGTGCAGACTTCTCGGTGATCCAGACCCTGCATGGCCGGGGCTACCGCCTGGCGGTGGAGGCCCAGCACCGTATCAAGGCCCAACCAACGCCAGCGCCGGAACCGGCCCCCGCCGCCGAGGTCCCGACAGCGCCGCAGGCAAAAGACGGCAGCCTGTCCTGGCCGATCCGCCTGATGCTCATGGGCCAGGCGGTGCTGATTGGCTTGCTGGCGTGGCAGCTCTGGCGCACCCCCGCGGACGAACTGCGTATCGGCGAACCCACCCATCCGGTGGCCCGCATCCTGTGGGTGGACGACCACCCGGACAACAACCTGACGGAGCGTCGGGCACTGCAGCGCCAGCGACTGGCGGTTTACACCACCACCTCCAGCCACGACGCCCTGATGCTGATGGACCTGTACGACTACGACCTGGTCATCTCGGACATGGGTCGGGCCGGAGAGCCTCTGGCCGGACTCAAGCTGGTGAAAACCCTGCGGGAGGCGGACGACGACACCCCCTTCGTGCTCTACACCATCATGCCTTCCGACGCCCTGTCGGAGCAGGTGATGGCGCACGGCGCCCAGGGCGTCGCGGTCGACAGCGAGCAACTGTTTCACCAACTTGCCCAGTTTCTGCCCCTGGATCCGCAGCTCGCCATCCGCGATAACGAAGAGCTAAGCCTTTGAAACTTATTGGATTCAAAACAATTCCAAACAATTCAAAGACACCATTCGTGCGCACCCGCTATAACTCCCTCTGCTTATGGCGCTGCCGCCGTGAGCCGATCTAGCGCAACCAAGCCCCTAACCGGGCTCGTTCTCTCGCCGACAGTAACCTCCTTCTGTCGGCTTTTTTTTGCCCTGACAGCCGGCCCCGCCCCGACGAAATCACCGTTTAAAATCCGCCGCTTAGTCTCTTATCGAACTGGGATATGGCTCGCCTTCCCCGCCTTGCACGCCTGAAATTTGGGGGTATAATCCTCCGGAAAATCGAACAACACAGGATAAAAAATGAACCGTTGCACTGAGCATCGCTCTCAGACTCTCAGCCGCCCGTCGGCCGGTTCCCGATTTATCCCTGTTGTTTCTCAAGAAAGCCTCCTTTTTTAAGGGGGCTTTTTTATGAACATAACAATCCGACCCTACAGGCCAACCGGGAGCACCTCTTATGGCGAGTTCGCTGTTTAAGAAGCACATCATCTCCATTCCCGAGCTCACGCGCGAAGAGCTGGAACTCATTGTCGAAACCGCCGGCAAACTGAAAGCGAACCCCGACCCCACCCTGTTGCAGAACAAGGTGGTGGCCAGCTGCTTCTTTGAGCCCTCAACCCGCACCCGCCTCTCCTTCGAAACCGCCGTGCAGCGCCTCGGTGGCAAGGTCATCGGTTTTGACAGCCCCGGCAACACCTCCCTGGCCAACAAGGGCGAAACCCTGGCCGACTCGGTGCGGGTGATCAGCTCCTACGTCGACGCCTTTGTCATGCGCCACCCCCAGGAGGGTGCCGCCCGCCTGGCCTCCGAGTTCTCCGGCGGCGTCCCGGTGATCAACGGTGGCGACGGCGCCAACCAGCACCCGTCCCAGACCCTGCTGGACCTGTTCTCCCTCTACGAAACCCAGGGCCGGCTGGACAACCTCAATGTCGCCTTCGTTGGCGACCTGAAGTACGGCCGCACCGTTCACTCGCTGACCCAGGCCCTGGCCAAGTTCAACAACGTCACCTTCTACTTCATCGCCCCGGAAGCTCTGGCGATGCCGGACTACCTCTGCGAGGAGCTGGATGACGCGGGCCTGACCTACCACGTGCTGACCAGCATGGATGAGGTGATCCCGGAGCTGGACATCCTCTACATGACCCGGGTGCAGAAGGAGCGCTTCGACGAATCCGAGTACGCCCACGTCAAGTCCGCCTACGTCCTGACCGGCGCGACGCTGGAAGGCGCCCGTCCCAACCTCAAGGTGCTGCACCCGCTGCCGCGGGTCGACGAAATCACCACCGACGTCGACGCCACGCCCCACGCGTACTACTTCCAGCAAGCGGAAAACGGCATTTACGCCCGACAGGCGCTGCTGGCCCTGGTGCTTAACGAGACCCTGTAACGGAGCAGACCATGACCAAAGACAACCAACTCCAGGTAGAAGCGATCAAGAACGGCTCCGTAATTGACCACATTCCGGCACACACCGGCATCAAGGTGCTGCGCCTGTTTCAACTGCACAAGTCGGAAAACCGCATCACCATCGGCCTGAACCTGCCCTCCTCGGCGCTGGGTCACAAAGACCTGATCAAGATCGAGAACCTCTTTATCGATGAGGAGCTGGCCAACCAGCTGGCGCTGCTGGCCCCCAACTGCACCGTCAACCAGATCGAAAACTACGAAGTGGTGCGCAAGCTGCAGCTCTCCCTGCCGGAGCAGGTGGTGGGCGTATTCCAGTGCCCCAACAGCAACTGCATCAGCCACCGTGAGCCGGTCCCGAGCCGCTTTGCCATCAACAGCAAACACGGCGCCATCAAGCTCAAGTGCCACTACTGCGAAAAAGCCTTCACCCGCGAAAGCATGAGCGAGCGTCGCTGAGCCTTCGCCGACCCGCCACGCCCCATCCGGAGCGTGGCGGTCGATTCCCGGCACCAATTGTTCCAACCGTGTCCGCTTTTCCACCACCCTGTGATCACGCCGCTTGATCATCCGCGCCAAAAAGTGACACTCTCACCTCCACAGGACGGCAACCTGAAACCGTGTACCGCCGCAGCCCATCGCCGGCTGGCGCCGGTTTCCGCCCACTATTTCAGCCATTGGAGAGCCAACCCGAGAGTTGGCCAGAAAGGATCCAGTAAGGAGAACCATGAACCGCAGCGAATCCCTGTTTGAACAGGCCCAGAAAACCATCCCCGGTGGCGTTAACTCCCCGGTTCGTGCCTTTAAAGGCGTAGGCGGCACCCCGGTCTTTATCGACCACGCCGATGGCGCCTACCTGTACGACGTGGATGGCAAGCGCTACATCGACTACGTCGGCTCCTGGGGTCCGATGATTCTGGGTCACAACCATCCTGAGATCCGCGCTGCCGTATTGGCTGCGGTGGAAAAAGGCCTCT
>CAZWED010000138.1:0-8235 GCA_964632645.1 uncultured Ferrimonas sp.
CCCGCGCTTCCGCGAGAACCTGAAACGGGTTAAGGAAGCCCTGAAAGAATCCCGCTTCGAAAAGAGCCAACCCCTCTGATCTCCCCGGGCCGGTATCAACCGGCCCTTTTTTCATTCCTCTCCAACTACACTTATCTGGCCCAAGATCGAGTTCACAGATAATGAGCGATTCTGACACCATAAATGTATGTAATTTTCTTTCATTTCTGGTGCGTTACTTGTAGCATCTGAAGCCAGTACAGCAACGAATAAGCATCCCTGACGGAGTCAATCATGTTCCGAAGAACCAAGATTGTGACCACCCTAGGCCCGGCCACCGACCGAGATGACAACCTGGAAAAGATCATTCTCGCGGGCGCTAACGTGGTGCGGATGAACTTCTCTCACGGCTCTGCCGAAGACCACATTGCCCGTGCCGATCGAGTGCGCGAGCTGGCCAGAAAACACAACCGGCACGTTGCCATCCTCGGCGACCTTCAGGGCCCTAAGATCCGCGTATCCACCTTTAAAGAGGGTAAGGTTCAGCTCCAGATGGGCGCGCCCTTTATCCTCGACAGTGCCCTGCCGAAAGGTGAAGGGGATGAGCGGGCCGTCGGTCTCGATTACAAGGCGTTGCCGGACGATGTGGTGCCCGGTGACATTCTGTTGCTGGACGATGGCCGCGTGCAGTTGCGTGTCGAAAAGGTCGAAGGCACCCAGGTGCACACCACGGTCACCGTGGCAGGCCCTCTCTCTAACAACAAAGGCATCAACAAGCTGGGCGGCGGCCTTTCCGCTGCCGCACTGACCGATAAGGACAAAGAGGACATCAAGACCGCCGCCAAGATCGACGTGGATTACCTGGCGGTCTCCTTCCCGCGCAGCGGTGATGACCTCAACTACGCCCGCCAACTGGCCCGGGAAGCCGGCTGTCGTGCGCTGATCGTCGCCAAGGTCGAGCGCGCCGAAGCGGTGGCGACTACCGAAGCGATGGATGATGTGATCCTGGCGTCCGATGTGGTGATGGTGGCCCGGGGTGACCTAGGGGTTGAGATCGGCGATCCTGAGCTGGTTGGCGTGCAGAAGAAGCTGATCGCCCGCTCCCGCCAACTGAATCGCGTTGTGATCACCGCCACCCAGATGATGGAGTCGATGATCACCAGCCCGATGCCGACCCGTGCCGAGGTGTTGGACGTGGCCAATGCGGTGCTGGATGGCACCGATGCGGTGATGCTGTCCGCCGAGACGGCCGCCGGGAGTTTCCCGGAAGAAACCGTGCAGGCGATGGCCCGGGTTTGCCTGGGCGCCGAAAAGCACCCCAGCGTCGTCGTGTCCAAGCACCGGCTGGACGAGAAGTTCAAGACCGTTGAAGAGACCATTGCGCTGGCCACCATGTACGCCGCCAACCACCTTGATGGCGTGAAGGCGATTGTGGCCCTGACCGAATCCGGCAACACCCCGCTGATCATGAGCCGCATCACCTCTCCCCTGCCGATCATCGCGCTGTCCCGGCACCGGGCCTGCCTCAACCGTATGGCGCTGTACCGCGGTGTGCACCCGATCGAGTTTGACTCCACCGAGCATACCGAAAACACCATCGTCAAAGCGGCCATTGAACGCATCGTCGCTGACGGCCTGCTTGCCAGCGGCGACAAGGTGCTGATGACCAAGGGTGACATGATGGAAACCGTGGGCGGCACCAACACCTGTAAAATCGTCACCGTTGAGTGAGGAAACAGAGACAAAAAAACCGGCCTGATGGCCGGTTTTTTTTTGCGCTGGGCTTAACCGATGTGGGTCAGGCCACCCATGTAGGGTTGCAGCACCTGCGGGATCTCGATGCGACCGTCAGCTTGCTGGTAGTTCTCCAGAATGGCCACCAGGGTGCGGCCTACCGCCAGACCGGAACCGTTCAGGGTGTGCAGCAGTTCCGGCTTCTTCTCACCGGCACGACGGAAGCGGGCCTTCATGCGGCGAGCCTGGAAATCACCCACGTTGGAGCAGGAGGAGATCTCCCGGTACTTGTTCTGGCTCGGTACCCACACTTCCAGATCGTAGGTTTTGGTGGCACCAAAGCCCATGTCACCGGTGCAGAGCACCACTTTGCGGTAAGGCAGTTCCAGCAGCTGCAGCACTTTCTCGGCGTGGCCGGTCAGCTCTTCCAGTGCCGCCATGGAGTCTTCCGGCTTCACCAGTTGTACCAGCTCGACCTTGTCGAACTGGTGCTGACGGATCAGGCCGCGGGTATCACGACCGGAGGAGCCCGCTTCACTGCGGAAGCACGGGGTGTGCGCGGTCATGCGCACCGGCAGATCCGCTTCATCCAGGATCTCGTCACGGGCGAAGTTGGTCAGCGGCACTTCCGCAGTCGGGATCAGGGAGAGCTTGCGCTCGCTGTCTTCGGACAGCGGCTGGGTGTGGAACAGGTCCTCACCGAACTTGGGCAGCTGGCCGGTGCCGAACAGGCTGTCCGGGTTCACCAGATAAGGCACATACATCTCGGTGTAGCCGTGCTCGCGGGTGTGCAGGTCCAGCATAAACTGGGCCAGGGCACGGTGCAGACGGGCCACCTGGCCACGCATCACGACAAAACGGGAGCCGGACAGCTTGGCCGCCATACCGAAGTCGATGCCGTTCATCGCTTCGCCCAGATCCACGTGATCCTTGATCTCGAAATCAAATTGACGAGGCTCACCCCAACGGCTCACTTCGACGTTTTCGTCTTCGTCGGCGCCCACCGGCACAGACTCGTGCGGCAGGTTCGGAATGCCGGCGGCAATCTCATCCAGCTCCGCCATCAGCTCGGTCAGCTCGGCTTTCTTGGCGTCCAGCTGACCACCCAGCTCGGACACTTCGGCCAGCAACGGCTCGATATCTTCGCCACGGGCCTTGGCCTGACCAATGGACTTGGAGCGACTGTTACGCTCTGCCTGAAGCTGCTCGGTTTCCACCTGCAGCGACTTGCGGCGCTCTTCCAGATCGTTAAGACGGGTGACATCCAGAATGTAACCGCGAGTGGCCAGGCGCTCAGCGGTCTGTGCCAGGTCGGCACGGAGAAGTTTGCTGTCTAACATATCGCTCTTTTATTTGCTGTATGAGTAAACCCACTGTTGTCCCAGAAACACCATCAACAGACAGAGCACCAGATTCAGCAGTATATTCAGCAGGGCCTTAACCCATTCCCCCTCCTGCATCAGCAGAAGTGTCTCATTCGAAAACGTGGAAAAGGTGGTTAAGGCGCCCAACAGCCCGACTCCGATCAACGCCTTCCAGTGAGGCGAGAGTTCGAAGCTGGCTCCAAAGGCGTACAGGGCCCCCATTGCAAAGGACCCGACGCAGTTAACCGCCAGTGTA
Source organism: uncultured Ferrimonas sp. (assembly GCA_964632645.1). Lineage (GTDB taxonomy): Bacteria > Pseudomonadota > Gammaproteobacteria > Enterobacterales > Shewanellaceae > Ferrimonas. Next base: position 3,334 of record CAZWED010000138.1, read on the forward strand.
CCAAAGGGAAAGGCGGTTCCGAATAGCCTTAAGGCAAGAATTGATGTGCCGTAGCGCAAAGTTGCGCCGATTGCGCCACCAAGCGCCACCGCTATCCAGTTAGTCATCCCGTTCTACCTCACTTTGGCGATCCAATTCTGCAAGGTAGGCCAGCTTTTCGGCGATCTTTTTCTCCAGACCGCGCTGGGTTGGCTGGTAAAGGGTGACACCGGCAAGGGCCTTCGGCAGGTAACGCTCACCGGCTGCGTAGGCACCGGGCTCGTCATGGGCATAGCGATACTCCGCGCCGTGCCCCAGCTCTTTAAGCAGTTCGGTGGGGGCATTGCGAAGATGGACGGGCACCTCCTGATCCGGGGTTTCCCTGGCCAGTTGGCGGGCAGCCTTAAAGGCGGTATAGACGGCGTTGCTCTTTGGCGCACACGCCAGGTACACCAGGGCCTGGGCGATCGCCCGTTCGCCTTCGGCGGGCCCCACCCGCTGGAAGCAGTCCCAGGCGTTCAGTGCCACCTCCATGGCCCGGGGGTCGGCATTGCCGACGTCCTCTGACGCGATGGCCAGGCAGCGACGGGCCACGTAGAGCGGGTCCCCTCCCCCCTCCAGAATGCGGCAGTACCAGTACAGCGCCGCATCCGGGTTGCTGCCGCGCACCGATTTGTGGACGGCGGAGATCAGGTCGTAAAACTGGTCACCCTTGTTGTCGAAGCGGGCCACCGGCTCACCGGCCACCTCCTTGAGCAGGGCTTCGGTCATTTCGCCCTGTTCGGCCATATCCGCCATCAGCTCCAGCAGGTTAAGGGCCCGCCGTGCGTCACCGTCGACCAGCGAGGCCAACTGGCGTGCCACCGCATCCGGCAGGGTCAGGCCCAGTTTTCCCAGGCCCTTTTCGCGGTCATGCAGCGCCTGGTGGAGGATGGCCAGAATGCCCGCCTCATCCAGCTTCTTAATGACGTACACCCGGGTTCGCGACAACAGGGCGTTATTCACCTCGAACGACGGGTTCTCCGTCGTGGCGCCGATAAAGATCACGGTGCCATCTTCGATATGCGGCAGGAACGCGTCCTGCTGACTTTTGTTAAAGCGGTGGACTTCGTCCACAAACAGCAGCGTCTGGCGCCCATGTGCTGCGGCGATGTCCTTGGCCTTCTCGATGGCGGCCCGGATCTCCTTGACCCCGGAGGTGACCGCGGAGATGCGCTCGACGTGGGCGTTGGCGTAACGGGCAACCAGTTCCGCCAGGGTGGTTTTCCCGGTGCCCGGGGGGCCCCACAGCAGCATGGAGTGGGCACGCCCCGCTTCCAACGCGGCGCGCAGCGGCTTGCCGGGGCCCAACAGGTGTTCCTGACCGACGTAATCGTCGAGGGTTTCCGGTCGCATCCGCGCCGCAAGGGGACGGAAGTCGGGCCCGAAGTTAAGGCTCAGGGAGGTCATGGGTTACGTTGGTCGTCCACCAGCGTGCCTTCCGGTGGCGAGAAGTGGAAGCGCCCTTCGTCCACGGGCCCTTTACGGAACTGGGACAGATCCATGGTGGTGGTCACCTGCTGGCCGTCCACCAGGGTCACCCGTTCGATGGCGCTGCCATCAAAACAGATCGCCATGCTTTGGATGGTCTCCGGATCGTTCGGCGTCAGGGTAAAGCAGTCGCCCTGTTGCGCCACCTGATAGTCGTCCCAGGCGGACGCGTCGTCACTGGACAGCAGAGAGAGTGGCGTCTGGCCGGTGGCGTCCTCCAGCGCATAGATGCTGACCTGTTCCAGCAAGGGGTCATAGAGATAAACCGCTTCGCCGTCGGAGAGGATCACGCTTTGTTCGGGCGCGGTCTGATGCCAGGCAAACCGGTTGGGAACCGCCATCGCCAGACTGCCCTGCCCCTCCTGCAGTACGGTACCGTCCGGCTCAGTCACCACCTGCCGGAACGCCGCCTCAAAGGCCGGCACCGTCGCCAATTTTGCCTGCAACGCCTGTTGCGGTGCGGCCATCGCCATGGGAGCGGCGGCCGCAGCCACCGCCAGGGAGATCATCATTCGAGTCATCATTGTTGAGGTCCGGGTACCAGTACGTCTCGGTTACCATTATGGCCCGGTGAGCTTACCAGGCCGCTCTGTTCCATCTGCTCAACCAGGCGCGCCGCCCGGTTGTAGCCAATCTTGAGTTTACGCTGGACGCTGGAGATGGACGCGCGACGGCTCTCCAGTACAAAGGCCACCGCTTCGTCATAGAGCGGGTCGGACTCTTCGCCGCCTTCTGCCATTTCACCGGGCAGCAACACCTGTTCACCACCGGTTTCCCCCGCCAGGATCTCATCGATGTACTGCGGTTTGGCACGGGCGGACCAGTCCGCCACCACCTTGTGCACCTCATGATCATCCACGAAGGCACCGTGCACCCGGATCGGCACACCGGTGCCCGGCGGCAGGTACAGCATGTCGCCCTGGCCCAGCAGCTGCTCGGCGCCCTGCTGGTCCAGGATGGTGCGGGAGTCAACGCGGCTGGAGACCTGGAACGCAATGCGGGTGGGGATGTTCGCTTTGATCAGGCCGGTGATCACGTCCACTGAGGGACGCTGAGTCGCCAGGATCAGGTGAATGCCCGCTGCACGCGCTTTCTGGGCGATTCGGGCAATCAACTCCTCCACCTTTTTGCCGACAATCATCATCATGTCGGCAAACTCATCCACCACCACCACGATGGCGGGGAGTTTCTCCAGATCCGGCGCTTCAGTCTCCATTGACTGTTCCGGCTGCCAGAAGGGGTCCTTGATCGGCGTGCCCGCGGCTTTGGCTTCCTTGACCTTGGCGTTGTACCCCTTGAGGTTACGCACCCCAAGCGCCGACATCAGCTTGTAACGGCGCTCCATCTCGCCCACGCACCAGCGCAGGGCGTTGGACGCCTCTTTCATGTCGGTTACCACCTCGCACAGCAGATGCGGGATCCCTTCGTACACCGACAGCTCCAGCATCTTGGGGTCGATCATGATCAGTCGCACTTCTTCCGGTGTCGACTTGTAGAGCAGGCTCAGGATCATGACGTTCACGCCCACGGATTTACCGGAGCCGGTGGTGCCCGCCACCAGCAGGTGTGGCATCTTGGCCAGGTCGACCACCACCGGATAACCGGAGATGTCCTGACCCAGCACCATGGTGAGATCGGACTTGGCCTGATCGAACTGTTCACTGTCCAGCACATCGCGCAGATAGACGATCTCGCGGTGCTTGTTCGGCAACTCCAGACCAATCACCGATTTGCCCGGGATCACCTCCACCACCCGCACAGAAACAGCGGAAAGGGCCCGCGCCAGGTCCTTAGCGAGGTTGGTGATCTTGGAGACTTTGACCCCGGGGGCCAGGTCCAGTTCGAAACGGGTGATCACTGGGCCCGGATGCACGTCCACCACGGTGGCGGTCACGTTGAAGTCCAGCAGCTTGGCTTCCACCAGCCGGGCGATGGCGTCCAGCTCATCCTGGCTGATGGGGTTCTGGGACTTGTTGGGTCTGTCCAGCAACTCCAGCGTCGGCATCGGCGTGGTCGGCACCTCCGGCAGTGTGGTGCCGGATTTTTGCAGCGCTTCCTGCAGGTAGGGCTCCAGAGCCGGCTTACCGTTGGCCGGCGGTACTTCATCCGTCGGCTGCTCGTCCGGACCGGTCACCCAGGGCGGCGTCAGCTCCGGCTCCACACGCTCATTCGCGCTGAACACCGGCTCCACCTCGAGGCCCGGTGCAAACTCCGGCTCCGCCTGCCAGCGTGCGCTGGCCTGAAACGCCGGTTCTTCCCGCGTGTCGTGTTCGGATGCTTCGTCAGACTCCCCTTCACCGCGGGATTTGCGCCCTTTAAAGCGCTCCACCAGTTCCATAAAGCCACGGGTGTCTTCGGTGTCCCGATCCTCATGGCCAAAGTGCCTGGGCAACTGCCACAGGAACAGCCCCACCGCGATGGTGGCCGCGCCAATTTTTTCCGCAATGGTCAGCCAGCTGATCCCGGTCATCAGGGTGAAACCGGCACCGATAAAGCAGAGCAGGAACAGCGTGGTGCCGAGCAAATTGAAATAAGGCAGCATCGCCGCGCTGACCACATCACCGATCACGCCACCGGCGGAAAAGTAATGGATGTCATCGGCGTTCATCGACGCCAATGCGGCAAAACTCAGCATGGTCAGCAAAAAGCCGATGACCCGCAGGCCCACGGAGAAGTAATCGAGCTCAGCCAGGCGGTAGGCCTGATGGAACGCCAGCCAGCCGATCGCCGCGCACACCGGCGGCACCAGATAGGCCGTCAGGCCAAACAGGAAAAACAGGATGTCGGCAATCCAGGCGCCCACCGCGCCCATGGCGTTACTGACCGGCCCTTCCCAGGCGGTCTGGCTCCAGCCGGGGTCGGCCGGATGAAAGGTGGCCAGGGCCATCAACATAAACAGCGCCAGGATGGCGGTCAGGATAAGCCCGCCCTCCATCAAACGCTGAAGCCCCGTCATTGGTTGCAGATTGGACGATGACAAGTGTCGCTCCTCGACCGGTCCAAAAAAGATGAATAACCCGCTTACCTTACCAAAAGGCGTCGAAGGTTACCTACCGTTGCATCGCCATCGCACTGCCATAAAAACAAAAAGTGCCCCGATTGGGGCACTTTTGTTCAGCCAGACGCCGCTCAGGCAGAGGCGCCGTTGGAAATCTGTACACGGCTGGTTTGCTTAACCTCTTCCATCACGACATAGGTGCGGGTGTCCTTGACGGAAGGCAGTCGCAGCAGCGTATCGGAAAGCAGTCGACGGTAGGCGGTCATGTCGCTGACGCGCGTCTTCAGCAGGTAGTCAAAATCGCCGGATACCAGGTGGCACTCCTGAACGTCTTCCAGCTCCATTACGGCGCGGTTGAACTGTTCAAACACTTCGGGGGTATCGCGATTGAGGGA
>CAZWED010000139.1:0-8187 GCA_964632645.1 uncultured Ferrimonas sp.
ACCGAAGTCGGCGATGGCAGCAAAGTCGTTGTCCTTGAAGCGGATGCGGTTCACCTTGGAATCGGTGCAGGCACCCATGGCCACGATCACGTCGCGCACCTTCACGTCGGTGGAGATGGCGCCACAGCTGCCTACGCGGATCAGGTTCTTCACACCGTATTCGGTGATCAGTTCCTTGGCGTAGATGGAGCAGGACGGGATGCCCATGCCGGACCCCATCACGGACACTTTCTTGCCCTTGTAGGTGCCGGTAAAGCCCAGCATGTTGCGAACGTCGGTCACCTGCTCCACGTTCTCCAGGAAGGTTTCCGCGATGTACTTGGCACGCAGAGGATCGCCCGGGAACAGGACGGTTTCAGCGAATGCACCGGCGGGTGCGTTAATGTGAGGCGTTGCCATGAAATGACCCCATTATTCCGTTGTTATAGAAAGGATTTGCCGTAATCCATGGGTTCCAGCCCAAAGTGGCTGGCCAGGGACTGGCCAATGTCGGCAAAGGTGTCTCGCTTGCCGAGGGAACCGGGTTTGATCCCGGGTCCAAATACGATCACCGGCACGTGCTCACGGGTGTGGTCGGTACCGGTCCAGGTCGGATCACAGCCATGATCCGCTGTGATGATCACCACGTCGCCCGGTTGCAGTCTGGACATCAGCTCCGGAAGACGGGTATCAAAATACTCCAGCGCAGCGGCGTAGCCGGTGATGTCCCGACGGTGGCCATAGGAGGAGTCAAAATCCACAAAGTTGGTGAACACCAGGGTGCGGTCTCCCGCTTCGTCCACCGCGGCCAGGGTTTCATCCCACAGCGCTTCAAGGCCGGTGCCCTTGCGCTTCTGGGTGATACCACAGTGGGCGTAGATGTCGGAGATCTTACCGACCGACACCACTTCGCCGCCGGCGGCTTTGAGCTTGTCCAGCACGGTCGGTGACGGCGGCTCGACGGCGTAGTCACGACGGTTGCCGGTGCGGGCAAACTCCATGGCGCTGTTGCCGACAAACGGACGCGCAATCACGCGGCCAATGTTGTAAGGCTCCAGCTCCTCGCGGGTGATCTGGCACAGCTCGTAGAGGCGCTCCAGACCGAAGGTCTCCTCGTGACAGGCGATCTGGAACACGCTGTCTGCCGAGGTGTAGAAGATCGGCGCGCCGGTGCGCATGTGCTCCTCGCCCAAACGCTCCAGAATCGTGGTGCCGGAGGCGTGGCAGTTGCCCAGGAAGCTGTCGAGTCCGGCACGGGCCAGGATCTTGTCGGTCAAGGCTTTCGGGAAGCTGTTTTCCTTGTCGGTAAAGTAGCCCCAGTCAAACAGGACCGGCACACCCGCCATCTCCCAGTGCCCACTGGGGGTATCCTTACCGGAGGACAGCTCCGCCGCGTAGCCGTAGGCTCCGGTGACTTCCGCTTCCAGGTTAAAGCCCGCGGGCACCGAGCCGGTGCTCTCAAAGGCCAACCGAGCCAAACCCAGCTGGGTCAGGTGAGGCAGATGCAACGGACCGCTGCGACCCACTTCCGCGCCGCCTTCGGCACAGACCTGGGCGATGTGGCCGAAGGTATCCGCCCCCTCATCACCAAACTTGGCGGCGTCGGCACTGGCGCCCACGCCAAATGAATCCATCATAAGCACAATGGCTCGAGTCATGATTCCTCCTGTCAGCGGTTCGCGTTGCGAACCAGCCGATACACTTCCGGATCTGCCGCAGGGGCGGTGTCACCAAGGGTGATCGCCTCGCGCAGGGCCTGAGCCCCGGCCTCCCACTGCGCGTCATCATTGGCGTGCAGCACCGCCAGCGGAGTGTGGTTGTCCACCTCCTGGCGAAGGGCGCAGAGATTGTCAAAGCCGACCTTATGGTCGATGAGATCGCTGGCCACCTTGCGGCCCCCGCCCAGGTTGACCACGGCCATCCCTATGGCACGGGTGTCCATCGCGGTGACGATCCCTTTATGCTCAGGATAAACCGGACGCACCACCTTTGCCTTCGGCAGGTAGCGATCGGGGCTATCCATAAAATCGGTGGGCCCGCCCAGGCCGGCCACCATCTTACCGAAGTGCTCGGCAGCGGCGCCGCTGGACAGGGTCTGCTCCAGCATCTGCCAGGCGTGTTCCGGGTCCCGGGCCAGTTTGCCCAGCACCAGCAACTCGGCCCCCAGAGAGAGGGTGACCCGATGCAGACGGGGGTTGATGTAGGCGCCGGTCAGGAAGTTGACCGCCTCCCGCACCTCCACCGCATTCCCGGCGCTGGAGGCCAGCACCTGGTTCATGTCGGTCAGCAGGGCCGAAGTGGGCACGCCCGCGCCGTTGGCCACCTCCACGATGCACTGCGCCAGCTGCTCAGAGGCCTCGTATGTCGGCATAAACGCCCCGCTGCCCACCTTCACGTCCATCACCAGCGCGTCGAGTCCGGCGGCCAGTTTCTTGGAAAGAATGGAGGCGGTGATCAGGGAGATGGAGTCGACCGTCGCGGTGACGTCGCGGGTGGCGTAAAAGCGTTTGTCGGCGGGGGCCAGATCACCGGTCTGGCCGATGATGGCGACCCCGGCGGACTTCACCACCTCACCAAAACGCCGATTGTCCGGCATGATGTCGTAGCCGGGGATCGATTCCAGCTTATCCAGGGTGCCACCGGTGTGGCCAAGACCCCGGCCGGAGATCATCGGCACGTAGGCGCCGCAGGCGGCGATCATCGGCCCCAGCATCAGGGACACCACATCGCCAACACCGCCGGTGGAGTGCTTGTCCAGAACCGGACCATCAAGGTTGAGGTGGTCCCAGGACAACACCGTTCCGGAGTCCCGCATGCCGGTGGTCAGGGCGACCCGCTCGGCCATGGTCATGTCATTGAAAAACACCGCCATGGCGAACGCGGCAATCTGCCCTTCGCTGACGCTGTTATCGGCGATCCCCTTGACGAAAAAGCGGATCTCTTCCGCGCTCAGCTCATGGCCGTCGCGCTTCTTACGAATGATCTCTTGCGGTAGAAACATCCTTCGCTCCCCACGTCAGAACGGGGCCGTGGTGCGGCCCCGGTAGCATCAGTACGCGTTGCTGTCCGCCGGGCCTTCACCGTGGCCCAGGGTCTGAAGCAGACTGGCCAGCAGGCTGGAGGCACCGAAACGGAAAGTGCGGGGAGAGACCCAGTCGGGGCCCAGAATGGACTCAGCCAGGGCCAGATACTCCGCGGCCTGTTCAGCGTTGCGAACGCCGCCGGCCGGCTTGAAGCCGACTTTCGGATCTTTGGCTTTGATCACTTCCATCATGATGCGGGCGGATTCCAGCGTCGCATTGACCGGCACCTTACCGGTGGAGGTCTTGATGAAGTCGGCGCCGGCATCGATGCTGATTTCGGAAGCACGACGGATCAGCGCTTCGTCCTTCAGTTCACCGGTTTCGATGATCACCTTGAGCAGCGCCTTGTCACCGCAGGCGGCTTTGCAGGCCTTGACCAGATCAAAACCCACCTGCTCGTTACCGGCCATCAGGGCGCGGTACGGGAACACTACGTCGACCTCGTCGGCGCCGTACGCCACAGCCGCGTTGGTCTCCGCCACCGCGATGTCGATGTCGTCGTTACCGTGAGGGAAGTTGGTGACGGTGGCGATCTGGATCTCGGGGGCACCGATGGCGTTCAGGGTTTTACGGGCGATGGGGATAAAGCGGGGATAGATGCAGATGGCAGCGGTGTTGCCGGCCGGAGACTTGGCGTCGTGGCAAAGTTTGATCACCTTTTCATCGGTGTCGTCGTCATTCAAAGTGGTCAAGTCCATTAGGGACAGGGCACGCAGGGCAGCAGCGGTCAAATCGCTCATGGAAAACTCCCAGTTCCGGTTGATTGTACGCAGTATAGATAACTTCCCTCGCCCGGCAGTGACAGTATGAGGTCGTTTTGTGATACGAGCCCGGAATGGAGGCACGGCGAACCAGCACTCGTCACAGCTAGGCGACGCGGACTTGGTTCCTTGAAGACTTAAGCGGAGCCCGGAAGGGGGAACACCAACTTTCGCGAAAAATCCTTTTTCCCGCAAAATACGCGTCGATGATAGCAAAAAGGGCCTGCCGAGGGCAGACCCTTTTTTCACCGAAGCAACAACTTAGAAGTTGTACTTCAGGGTGTAGATGATGGCATCGCCGTAGTTGGCATCGCCCAGCTTCTGGTCGTAGTAGCGGTACTGGATACCAGTAGTGATGCTGTTCGGCAGGTGCCACCACAGGGCTACCGCACCGTTCTGGCCGTAGCTGTCCAGTTCACGGCCGTCAGCGCCGCCACGGAACTGGTCTTTACGACCGAATTCAGTTTCGTGCCAGTTGGAGATGGAGAACTTCTGACCGCCCATCTCGAAGTCGTAGCCCAGTACCCAGCCAGCCATGTAGCCGTTGAAGCCGTTACCCGCGAAGGTTTGGTTTTCGATGTGAGCACCGATGAAGGGCTTGAACCAGAAACCGAAGTCAGTGAAGTAGTCGTAGCTGGTACCGATCACCAGGTTGGTGTCGGAGAAGCCAGTGTCTTCAAAGTGGTAAACGTGGCTGTACAGGTTCCAGTTGGAGGAACCCAGGTTTACTGCGATGGAGCCTTTGGTGGCGATGCGGAAACCGCGAGCGCCTGCGTCTTCGTCACCCAGGTTGTGGGCGTTTTCGATGTCGAAGAAGCCGTATACGTCACCCCAGGAGAAACCAGCGCCGCCTTCCAGTTCCAGGTAGTAGAAGTCTTTCTTACCACCGAAAGAAGCACGGTCTTCCGCTTTATCGGTCCAATCCAGGTAGTTTACGGATACGTTGGAGAAGCCGTAGAACTGCTCGGCAGAAGCCGGAGCGGAGATGGCCAGAGCGGCAGCGCCCGCAACAGCCAGAGAAGTGAACTTGTTCATCATTAACCCCTGTGTTTTACAGATCGTTTTTTTGTCTAGGACCCACTATCCATGCAGGCACGCGCATTGTATCCACTTGTCGCTATTGCGCAACATGCGCAGGCGAAAGCAAGGTGTGAATGCGCAATCGGTGTGCGATCGATCACATTTTTGCAACGCCATAGTAGACGCTTTTAGCTGAATCGTCTTCAGACCCTGCCACGGGCAAAGAAAAAGGCGACCCCAAGGGTCGCCTTTTGTGAACCTGCCCCAAAGATTACAGGGAGAGGAACAGACCGGCCAGGGTGGCACTCATCAGGTTGGAGAGTGAACCGGCCACCACCGCACGCAGACCGAGGCGCGCCAGATCGTGGCGACGGTTCGGTGCCATGGCACCCAGACCACCCAGCAGAATCGCGATGGAGGAGAGGTTGGCAAAACCACACAGGGCAAACGCGATGATGGCTTGAGTGCGGGGGCTCATGGCCACGCCGTTGATCAGGGCATCACCGGACAGGTACGGGGCGAAGTTCACGTAGGCAACGAACTCGTTCACCACGATCTTCTGACCAATGAAGGAGCCCGCCACGGTGGCTTCTCCCCACGGCACGCCCATCAGGAACGCCAGCGGCGCGAACACGTAACCCAGGATCACTTCCAGAGTCAGGTTCTCGATGCCCACCAGGCCACCGGCCCAGCCAATCAGACCGTTGATCAGGGCAATCAGACCGATGAAGGCCAGCAGCATGGCGCCCACGTTCAGCGCCAGTTGCATACCGGAAGAGGCACCCGCAGCCGCGGCATCCAGTACGTTAGCCGGCTTGTCTTCGGCTTCGCCGATGTCTTCCATGTGCTGTTTCGGTTCTTCGGTCTCGGGGTGCATCATTTTGGCCATCAGCAGACCACCCGGCGCCGCCATAAAGGACGCGGCAATCAGGTATTCCAGCGGCACACCCAGACCGGCGTAACCGGCCAGTACGGAACCGGCCACGGACGCCAGACCGCCCACCATGATGGCAAACAGTTCGGATTGGGTCATGGTCGGGATAAAGGGACGCACCACCAGCGGGGCTTCCGTCTGACCCACGAAGATGTTGGCAGTGGCCGACATCGATTCCGGCTGGCTGGTGCCCAGGGCTTTCTGCAGCGCACCACCGATGATGCGGATGATCCACTGCATAATGCCCAGGTAGTACAGCACGGCGATCAGGGAGGAGAAGAAGACGATAATCGGCAGTACGTTAATGGCGAAGATGAACCCCACCTTGAACTTGGCCAGGTCGCCAAACAGGAAGCTGATGCCATCGTTGGCATAGCCGATGACGCTGGAAACGGCGGAAGAGATGCCACCAAGGATGTCTTTACCGACCGGCACGTACAGTACGAAAGCCCCCAAGCTGGCCTGGATGGCAAACGCGCCACCCACGGTGCGCCAGTTGATGGCTTTTCGGTTGTTAGACAGCCCGAAGGCAATCAGCAGCAGGGTCAAGATCCCCACCAGACTCATCACGATATTCATGAACCTGTAAACCTCGTGTTCTGGACTTTTATTACATTATTGTAATTTGAAGGAAATTCGGCGCCGATTATAAAGGCAAAGGGGAAAGAAATCCTCTCCATCGCAGTAAAAAAGGGATCTTTGTAACGGATACTGATGAAATTTAACAAAAATAACTTTGCCAAGGATCACGACCGCCATCCGAAAACCGGGGGAGATACGGATAACCATAGCAGCCGGAGGCGAATTTAAGTTAACAAGAGGTTAATTGCGGAAGCGAAAAAAGCCGCTGGGTATTGAGGGTTAACTGGCGGGCCAATGCCACCGGTTCACATTGACGAAGTTCGGCTAACACCGCCAGAACCGACGCCACTCTGGCCGGCTCGTTACGTTCCCCCTGGTAACCGCACAGAGGCATGTCCGGACTGTCGGTTTCCAGAAGCAGGGCGTCCACCGGCATCTGTGCCAGAGCCTGCCGGGTCTTATTGGCGCGTGGATAGGTGATCACGCCTCCTACCCCCAGCCTCAGGCCACGCTGCCAGTACTGCTCAGCCTGGACCCGGCTGCCGCTGAAGCCGTGCACCACCCCGCCAGCCGGCAACGGCTGTCTGGCCAGCAGGGAGAGCATGTCGTTGTGGGCTTTGCGCACGTGCAAAATCACCGGCAGCTGGTGCTCGCAGGCCAACGCCAGTTGGGCCTGACACAGGCGGATCTGCTCGGGCAGCGCGGCCGCCCCGGAGACGGCGTCGAGCCCACACTCGCCCACCGCCAGGATCCCGGACTCCGTGGCCAGCCGTTGGCTCAGGGCATCAAGGTCATCGGGGTGATGGGCAAAGCAGGGATGCAGGCCGAGCGCCGCGCCGATGCGGATCCCCTGCCGCTCCCCCGCCAGCGCCAAAACCGCGTCCCAGTTGTGGCGATCCACCGCGGGAACAATGATCGCCCCGACACCGGCCGCCGTCGCCCGGGCCAGCACCGCATCGCGGTCCGCGGCGAAAGCGGGCAGGTCCAGGTGGCAATGGCTGTCAATCAGCACGCTCGCCCCGTTTTATCGCTTCCTGCGCCCGTTCCGAGAGCGGGACGCAACAGCGCTTGTTTTCCGGGGTCAGACCCAGACCGTCGAGAAACGCGCAGTACTTTTGCCACCAGTGACGCAACCACTTCATGGGAACTCCTCGGTTTTGCGTTTTCCCTCACTGTATCAGGAAGCGGGCATCCGGTGCACTCAGCAGCCGCCCCACGATGGCTTGCGGGGCGATGCCAGAACCGAGATGATAGGGCCATTGTGTTCCCATGCCCCAGACTATGAACCACGCCCACCCCAGCCTGAAACTGCAGCACTTTATCCCTTACCGCCTGGCCGATCTCGCGCACCGGCTCAGTCAGGAGTTGTCCGCCATCTACGCCGAGGCGCCCTTTGCCATCACCATTGCGGAATGGCGGGTACTGGCGCAACTGGCGGAACACGCCCCCCTGACCAGCAAAGCGCTGACCGAGCGCACCGGCATGGATAAAACCAAGATCTCCCGCGCCGTACAACGACTGGGCGAGCGGGCACTGCTGAGCCGGGAGCGGGACAGCCGGGACCAACGGCAGGCGTACCTGCACCTCACCGAAGCCGGCCTGACGCTGTACCAGCAGCTGGTGCCCCATGCTCTGGCCTGGGAGCAGCAACGGCTGGGCGCCCTGAATGAGGCGGAGCGGAGGCAGTTGCTGGCGCTGCTGGATAAACTGGAGTCCGCCTCCCCCTGACAACGGAAGGGAACGCTCCGCATAAAAAAGCCCCGCTATGCGGGGCTTTTTTTATCGGTTCACTTCATCGTGCCGGCAGTACGGTGCTGCGCACTTCGCC
>CAZWED010000140.1:0-8187 GCA_964632645.1 uncultured Ferrimonas sp.
GTGTTGCGGTCGATGCCGTTGGCGGCGAGGGTGAGCAGGGCGGTCAGGGTGCGGTCCATATGGCGCAGCTTGCCGCGGATCTGTTCGCGCCACCGGGCACGCTCCTCGGGGGCGGCCTGATCCAGCCGCTCCAGCGCCAGCCCGATGGTGTGCAGCGGGTTGCGCAGGGCGTGGGCCAGTCCCCGGGCGATCTCGCCGATCTCCGCCAGATGCTGGCGGCTTTGCAGGGTTTTCTGCTCTTCGGTCATGCGGGCCAGGGACTGGCTCATCTCGTTAAAGGCGTCGATGGCGTGGCGGACTTCCGAGCTGCCCTGGGGCGTCAGGGTGTGGCCCAGTTCGCCGGCGCTCAGTCGTTGGCATCCGCTGTCGAGGGCTTCCAGCGGACGCGACAGGCGCTGGGCCAGCCAGTACACCAGCAGCAAGCCCACCAGTCCCGAGCCGCCCAGCAGCCAGAACAGGGTGCGTTTAAAGTCGGTGAGCAGTTGCTGCTCCGGCGGCTGGATCAGGTGCATCTCCAGCGGCACCGCCATGCCCTGAATCCGTACCCGATCACCGTTTTTCTCAAACTCCACCTTGATGCGCCGCGCCTGCTCCAGCGCCTGGGCGCGGGCGTCCGCCAGTTCGGCGCGGATGCGGGTTCGCTCCTCGGCGCTGAGGTAGGGCAGGTCAGCGAGTTCGTTGAGGTGTTCGGCGATCACCAGCTCGTGCTCTTTGATCGCCGCCATCTCCTCTTTCATCGCCTGCTGGCGCTGCTCGTCCGCTTCCTTCTGCTGTTGCATCACATCCCGGTGCAGGCGGGCGAGCGCCTCCTCGCTGGGGCGCGGCGGCAGCTCAATCTGGAAGGCGCCGTCATCAAACAGGGATTCCACCGTTACCTCGGCGACGCGGCGGGCCACTTCGCCGGACTGATCCCCCAGCGTGCGGTGAAAATCGTTGGTGAAGGTGGTCAGCAGCACCAGCTGCAGCGCGATGAACAGCAGCATCAACGAGCCAAAGGCGAGAAAGAGGTAGCGCTTCAGGGACATGAGAAACCGGACTCCAATCTGTCTTGGAACGGGCAATTCAGCATTCGTGCCAACAGGTAAACCCAGCTTGTCAGGGCCTTAGGCGGCGCGCAAGGGGCAGCGTCTCCCCATAGCGGCAACACCGTTCTGCCCATATGGGGAAACGGCGGGCGGTGCGTCGCCTTCGGGCCGCGAATGGCGGGGGTTTGCCGGATTGGTACGGATTTTTCTTTGTGCAGGGTGAACGGGGGAATCCCCAACCTCATCGACAACAAAGGAGAGACAGGATGAATCGACTGACACGCTGGCTGGTGATCGGGCTGCTTGGCATGGTGTCCACCGTGGCGCTGGCCAACAGCATTCGGGTGGAGCGGGACAGTGAAGGGCCGGTCACCGTGAGGGTGGACCGGGACAAGGAGCGGGTGGCGCTGGAACTGGACCCGGCCGACCCGGACTGGGGCGCCCTGGACGCCGCTCTGGACGGCCTGCCGGAAGCGGCGCGCTGGCGCAGCCTGGTTGAAGCCGCCCTCAAAGGGGAGGGGCCCCTGACGCTGGCGCTGCACAACCACGCTGGCCACGGCGGCGTTCGCGTGGTGCGGCTGCCGGAGCTGGAACTGGACTTCGACGACGAACTGTTCCGTCAGGAGATGGCCGAAGTGGAGGCTCGGATGGCGGAGCAGAGTGCCCGTTTGGAGGAGGAAGCCGCCCGCATTGAGGCGCACGTGGCCAAGGTGGTGATCCCGAACATCGTGGTGCATCACCGGGATAAGGCGGCCGAGGCGATCGCCGAGATGATCCGCCAGGGCGAGTTTAGCGCCGAGGAACTCCGCGCCATTGAGGCGGCCCTGGCGGCCAAGTCGGCGGCGAACTGATACGGTTGGCTCATCCTTCGGGCGTGGGACAGGTGACTCGGCTATGTTTAGCAGAACGACCACCGCCAGAGGAGCCGTGCCATGCTTGGGGAGAACCATGCCCTTATCTTTGAGTTTCCTGAGTACCGTGATGCCATTCATCAACTGAAAGAGACGGACGAAGAGTTCGCCCGGCTGGCTAAGGAGTACCACGAACTGGACCACAAAATTCGGGGACTGGAGGTGAACGCGGTGCCCACCACGGATGAGAACTTTATGACGCTGAAGTCTCGCCGGGTGTCGCTGAAAGATGAGCTGCACAAGCGCCTGCTCAATGGCAAAGGGTCATAGCAGGGCGGCACTGAAGCAAAAAAACGGGCCACAGGGCCCGTTTTTTTGTGCCGGATGGACGGCTCAGGCGGCGATGGCCACCGGCCTTGCCCGGGGCTGGTCTCCCCGCCAGCGCCGCACCACCCGATAGGCGGCGGGCACAAAGATGAAGGAGAGCAGGGTGGTCAGCGCGGTGCCGCCGGCGATGGCGATGGCAAAGGGCGGCCAGAAGCCGCCACCGGCCAGGATCAGCGGCATAAAGCCACCAATGGTGGTGATGGTGGTGGAGCCGATGTGGCGCCCGCAACTGGTGACCGCCGCGATCATTGGCCCCACCTCTCCGGCGCGGGCCCGGGGGGAATCCTCCAGCTCGGCCAGGATGACGATGGCGGCGTTGATCGCCAGCCCCATCAGGCCCATCAGCGCGATGATCACGTTAAAACCAAAGGGGTAGCCCGCCAGATACACCGACAGCAGCCCCAAGCCAACGGACTGGAAAGCGCTGGCCAGAATGACGCCGGTCAGCCGGAAGGAGTTGAACGACAGCACCACAATGGCCACCAGCAGCACGCTGATGATCGCCACGCTGGACATCAGTTTGCCCACCGCCTCGTTGCGCTCGGCGCTTTCGCCTCCCACCTCCAGACGGTAGCCCTCGGGCAACACCAGCCCCTCCGCCTCCAGCTGCGCCATGGTGTGTTTCAGCACCTGGGCGGGCAGCACCCCCGCCACCAGGAAGGCTTCGATGGTGTTGAGTCGTTCGCCGTTGCGACGGGGGATCTGGCTGCGGCTGGCGATGACGGTGCGCTCCCCCAGCGCCGACAGGGGCAGCAGCTGCCCATCCGGCGTGGTGAGCTGCAGGTTGCCCAGATCGCTGCTCTGGCGCCGCACGTCGGAGTGGAGGCGCACCCGCACCGGGATGGACTCCGGCCCCTCCTGCACCGTGCCGCCGAGGCTGCCATCCAGGCTGCCGCGGATCTGGCTGGTGACGTCCGCCAGGGTCAGGCCCGCAGCGGTGACCGCCGGCTCATCCAGCGCCAGTTTGATGCGGGGCAAGCCACTGCCCAATGCGGCGCGGGTGTGGGTCACCTCCGGCTGCTGTTGCAGTATGCCCCGCAGCTGTTCGCCGATGCGGTCCAGCACCGCCAGGTCCGGGCCGTACACCCGCAGTTCGACCGGGGCGTTGAACGGCGGGCCCTGTTCCAGCTTGCGCACCAGGATCTGCAGATCGGGGAAGCGCGGGCCGAGATCCTGTTGCAGCGTGGCGATCAGCGCGTTGGCGCGGCGGAAACCGTCGGTGGTGATCATCCCCTGTGCATACTGGGGCACGCCCTGCTGCCGCTGCAGCAGGTTGTAGTAGAAGGAGGGCGCATTGCGGCCGATGCTCCAGGCGGTCTGGGTGATGCCCGGCAGCTGGCGCAGGTAGGCGTCCAGCTCGGCCACCCGGGCCTGGGTGGCGGGCAGGCTGGCGGCTTCCCCGAGGTGCACCTCGATCTGGAACATGTCGCGGTCCGAAGGGGGGAAGAACTGTTCGGTCATCTGCCCGGCGGCAAAGAACCCGGCCAGGGGCAGCAGGGTCATCGCCAGCATCGCCAGAATGGGGCGTTTCAGGGCAATGGCGAGCGAACGCTCCAGGGCGCGGGCGAGGGGGGCGATGGTCAGCCCCTGCTGCCACCACGCGCCATCGGAGCGGGGCGGAATAAAGCGCCCGCCCAGCCCGGCAATCAGAGTGTGGGAGAGCAGGTAGGAGGTGATCAGCGCAAAGCTGACCGACAGGGCGATGCCGCCGACAAACTCCCCGGCCGGGCCCGGCATCAGCCAGATGGGGGCAAAGGCGAGTACGGTGGTCAGGGTGGAGGCCAGCAGCGGCAGCCAGAAGTGGCGCAAGGTCTGGCGCACCGCGTCCACCGGGCCCAGCCCCTGCCCCCGTCGCTGGGCGATGGCGTCGACGATGACGATGGCGTTGTCCACCATGATCCCCAACGCCACCACCAGTCCGGTGACCGACATCTGGTGAATGGGCAAACCGTAAAACTGCATGCAGGCGAGGGTGATCAACGCCGTCAGTGGCAGCGCGGTGGCCACCAGCAGGGCAGAGCGCAGCCCCAGAGTCACCAGCAGCACCAGCAGAATAAGGGCAAAGCCCTGGCCCAGGTTGGCCAGCAGCTCCGACAGGCGGGTTTCGGTGTAATCCCGTTGCGAAAACAGGGTTTCCAGATTCACGTTGGCGGGCAGTTGAGTGCGCAGCGTTGCCAGTTGCGCTTCCACCTGATCGTCCCAGCGATCCACCCGCACATCCGGCAGCATCCGCACCGCCACCAGCACCGCCGGTTCGCCCTGCACCAGCGCGCGGTCATCCCCCGGTTCCAGCTGGCTGCGCTCCACCCGGGCGATGTCACCGACGCGGATCCCCGCCAGGTCCTGCCCCAGCCGCAGCGGGATCTGGCGGATGCGGTTGAGCGAATCCAGCTCCCCCGCCACCTCCACCTGGGCGCGCACCGTGGCGCTCTCCAGCGTGCCGGCGGAGCCCTTGGCGTCCGCCCGGGCGATCAGGCCCGCCAGGGCATCGGTGGTCAGCCCCAGTGCCTGCATCTGGTTGTCGTCCACCCGCACCAGGATCTCCTCCCGGGGGCGGCCCTGCACCTTGACAAAATCGGTGCCGGCGAGCACCCGCAGGCGGTTGGCCAGCGCTTCGCCGTAGCGGCCAAGCACCGTCAGATCCGGTTCCCCCGGCCCCTGCCAGCGCAGGGAAAAGATGCGGGTAAAGGCGTAGCCCAATTGGTCATCCAGATTGGGGCGGGCGGCGCCGGCGGGCAGGTCCACCACCGCGTCGGCCAGCAGGTCACGGGCCCGCGACCAGACCGGGTCGGTGTCGAACACGTTGTCCTTCAGCTCCAGCGTGATGGCGGAGATGCCGGGCCGGGAGTTGGAGGTGATCAGGGCCAGTTCGTCCAACTGCCGCAGGCGCGATTCCAGCACCTCGGTCACCAGTTGTTCCACCCGCTCCGCCGACGCGCCGGGGTAGGCGGTGATCACGGCGGCAAAGCGGTTGGTGATGTTGGGGTCCTCGGTGCGGGCCAACTGATTCAGGGCACCCAGCCCCACCACCAGGATCAGCGCAATCAGCAGCACCATCAGGCGCGGATTGCGTACCAGAGCGTGAATCATCCGTTACTCCCTGGCGCCCGGCGCCACCCGTTGCCCCGCCACCAGGGACTGCAACCCGGTGACCACCACCTGCTCGTTATCGGCAATGGCGCCACTGACGTAGGCGTACTGCTCATCGCTGTGCAGGATGGTGACGTCGCGTCGCTCCAGCACGTGCCCCTCCCCGCTGGGGGTGGCGATCATCAGGTTCCAGCGACCGCGCAGGCCGCTGGTGAGGGCCGAAACCGGCACCCGGGCGGCGGTGTGGGCGATGCGCTCCTCAATGGTGAGGTAAACCAGATCGCCGTTCACCAGGTTCTCCAGCGGTGGCAGGGCGAAGCGCAGCTCCACGGTACGGGTGACCGGGTTAACCTCGGCACTGCGGCCCACCAGCGTGGCGGGCTGCGGCTGGCCCTGCACCAGCACGGTGTAGCTGTCCTGATCAGCAAGGCGGGAAAGCAGCCTGACCGGCACACCGATGCGGGCCTCGCCCTGAGCGTCCGGTACCAGAGTGAGCACCGGCTGGCCCGGCGACACCACCTGACCCGGCGCCAGTTGGCGCTGCGACACGATGCCGTCAAAGGGGGCCACCAGCCGGCTCTTCTGGCGGCGAATGGCGTTGGCGTTGAGGCTGGCGCTGAGCTGCTGGGCCAGGGCGGCCAGCTCATTCTGCTGGCTGAGCAGTTCGTCGATCTGCTGCTGTGACTGGTAGCCCTGGGATTCCAGGGTGCGCTGACGCTTGAGGGTGGCGTTGACCAGCGCCTGCTGCGCTTCAATCTGCGCCAGATTGGCGGTCAGCTGGGCCGCTTCGCTTTGCAGCAGGGCGTCATCTAAAGTGGCGAGCACCTGTCCGCGGTTGACCCGCTCGCCAGTGTCCACGGAGATGCTTTCCACTACGCCGGCCAGCTCAAACCCCACCTGACTGGTGGTGGAGGAGTACAGGCGTCCGACAAAACGGTGCGTGATCGGGTACTCGGCCTGAGTAATCAGGGGTTGAGTGACCACGGGGTAGGGGGCTTTCGTCGCAACGGTGACGGGCTCGCCGGGTTGGCACCCGGATAACACCAACACCATCAAAACGGTAAGATATCTGGCCATAATGGTAACAATCGGTCCATAATTGAACTGCACAGTCCAGTCTAGTTTTGCAAAACTGGACTGTCCAGTTTGAATGTGAGCGAACGGTTAAATAGCGTGGTGAATAATGCCTCAGACCCTCAGCACCCGCAGTGAGAGAAAACGTCAGCAGATCCTGGAAGCGGCCGGGCAACTCTTTGTCCAGCAGGGCTTCATTACCACCAGCATGGATGAGATCGCCCAGCAGGCCGGGGTGTCCAAGCAAACGGTGTACGCCCACTTCGGCAGCAAGGATGAACTGTTTACCCATTGCGTCGAACAGAAGTGCATCACCAATGACCTGCTGCCTACCGGCCTCAGCGGTGACAACCCCCGGCAGGTGTTGCTGGAGTTCATGACCCGCTTTGTCGAGATGATCAACAGCGACGAGGCGATCTACGTCTATCGCCTCTGCGTCAGTCAGGCGGAAACCCATACCGACCTGTCCCAGCGTTACTACGACGCCGGGCCAGCGCGGGTGATTCGGGCCGTGGCCGACTATCTGGGGACGCTGGCGGCCAAAGGCATCCTGACGGTGGATGACCCGATGCTGGCGTCGGAGCAACTGTTGTTGATGGGGCGGGGCGCCAGCAACATGCGCAAGGCGCTTGGCCTGCCGCTGGGCGAAACGGCGGCGGCGATCCGCCACCGCATCACCGCCACGGTGGATCTGTTCCTGCGCGGTTATGGCTTTGCGGGGTGATCCCGCTTTGCCGACCACTCGTATGAGTTAGCCATTTGATGTTCAAGGACGATTGCATGAAATTGCCGCTGATCGCTGTCTCCCTGCTGGCCCTGGCCAGCGCCCCCGCCCTGGGTCGCCCGCAGATGGCCCGAGCCCCCTGGGAAGTGAACCTCTATGGCATCCAGATGACGGATGCGGACCTGGCCCGGGATGGCAAGATGGGGGATTCGGCGTTCGGCGCGGAGCTGAAATACGGCACCCGACTGGGCCCCAAGTGGATGGTGGCGTCCAGCGCCAGCCTTGACCGGCGCTACACCGATTTCAGCCGCAACGCCCTCTTTGGTGGCTCGCTCAAGCCGTTTGAGCATCGTGACCGGGTCAGCCTCGGGGTGACCGGCATCCACTTCTTCGATGCCCAGTGGCAATTTATCGTCGCGCCCCGTTTTCAGTGGGCGGCGGACGAACACGCCCGGCTCTCGGACGGCTTCAGTTACGGCCTGATGGCGGGCGGGATGTACCGGGTAAACGAAACGCTGCAGCTGGGCCTCGGCCTCTCCTACCTGAACGACATCAAGGAGACCAAGACGTTCCCCATCCTGTTTGTGAAGTGGCAGATCACCGACAAGCTGAAACTGGACAACCCCTTCGACCCGGGCTTTGCCGGTCGGGCGGGGCTGGAGCTGAGCTACCGCTGGAACCCCCATTTTGAGCTGGGTGTTGGCGGTGCCTACCGCAGCGACCGGTTTGCCACCGAGCGGGGCGCGGTGGAGCTTGAGGAGCCGCTGTTCTTTGGCCGCCTCACCTATTTCCCCGCCCAGAACTGGCACCTGACCACGGCCATCGGCTACCGCGCCGAAGGTGAGATGAAGTGGGAGCCGGACGGGGCGGTGAACCAGAAGCAGGACGTCGACGGTCGCTTCGGTGTGGGCGTGAACCTCAACTGGAAGTTCTGAGGCCATCCGGACAAACAAAAACGGCGCCATTAGGCGCCGTTTTTTATTGTCATCCCTAAACCACCGCCTATGGCGGTGGTGAACAGAACTTCGGGGCTTTG
>CAZWED010000141.1:0-8140 GCA_964632645.1 uncultured Ferrimonas sp.
GCGAGTCTGGGCAGTGCTGAACGGGAAGGAGTGGGAGCGAGGAGTTTTCGTCGCGCCGGAGGCATAGGGGAGTCCAGAGGGGCGAAGCCCTTCTGGCGGCCGCCGGGCCGTCCCGGCAAAGGCGTTTAATGGTAGTGGGAACGTCACATGCCTGTGGCATCCCGGGAAAACAAAAGCCCCCTTAGAGGGGGCATTGTTAAAGCCACCTGCTATGCAGGTGGATTTTTACTGCAGGAGGGCGCAGGGTACGCCGCTGGCCCTGGCTTCTGTCAGCCTGGCTCCGCAGCCCAACCATCGTCACCAAAGGCCTGAGGCGTGATGGTCAGTGGCTCAAGGGCGCCGTCGTCAAAGCCGACTGACGCCGCCTGCCCTAGCCGGCATTATCCAGCAGGCTGCAGCCGCAGATCGCGGTACTGGGCAGGAAGAAGACGATGGCGTAATCCGCCTCGTTATCACGGTGGAGCAGGCGCAGGGTGAGGTTGTGCACGCCCTGCTCCGCCAGATTTCGTTGGCTGAACGAGCGCAGATAGGCCATGTGCTGTGGCAGAGGCTGGGACTCATCCTCCACCAGAACCCGACTCTCGTTAAGGCTCAGGGCATAAACGTCATCCACAGGGTCGGCATCCAGCACCTTTCCGCGCATGCTGATGGTGCCCACCGGGATGCCATCGTGCATAAAGTAGCGGTAGTTGATGCTGGCCCGATCCCCCTGCAGCAGGAAGTCGGCGATCATGTAAAACTGGTCCTGCTTCTCCCCCACCAGCCGGTTTTCCACCAGCTCATTCCGACAGGACAGCACCAGATTGGTGGCATCCTGCTGGGTGGGCCAGGTCCAGCCCGTCAGCAGCCAAAGGGCCGTCAGCCCCGCAAGGATACGGTTAATCACAGAGATCCACCTCCTCCAGCCAGGCCGGCGACACAAAGGTCGGCGCCGAGCGGAAATCGCTGATCTTGATGTTGCGCAGACGAATGCGCCCGGCTTTCTCTCCCTGGAACGTCAGGTTCAGCACCTGTCCGTCGTTGGAGCGGGCCAGAAACAGTCGCTGCCAGGGCGTTTGCGCGCAATGCTCCAGCTTGCTGGCCAGTTGCAGACGGATTTCGTCCAGCAGGTCCTGGTTCAGGTCAATCGCACTGACCCGGATGATCGACATGGCGTGGTTGTCGCCACTGACGATCTCGAGGGCGTCCTGCTTTGGCAGGATCGGCGTGATCGCGGGAGGCATGGGCCACCACCACAACAGGGCGGCCACCAGTGCCATGGTGCCAATCAGGGCGATGGCCATCGCCTGGCTCGGGCGCCCCATTTTCAGTGAGAGACGATTCGCCGGCGGCTTGGTCTCCTCCTCGAGTACCAGCCGATAGCCCTTCCCCGGCACCGTCTGGATCAACGCCGTACCGGTTTCCCCCATAAAGTGGCGCAGGGTAAACACCGCCTTGACCACGGCAGACCCACTCATCACCGGGTCCGCTTCCCCGCCGCCCCGCAGTCGTTCTTTACTGAGGGTAATGCCCGGGTGGTCCACCAGTTGGGTGAGAACCAAAAACTCAGCGCGGGGCAATGGCCACCGTTCGCCGTCTTCTATGCGCTCCAACAGCGCCTGTTGTCGATGGAAGCGTACACTCCCCAATCGCATCCCTGGCATCGCCTTTTCGCTGGGTAATGGTTGATGATCCACAGTGTAAAAAGTTGCCCTGAAATTTCCCCCAACCCGGTCACATTCCCGTAAACCCCTCAGAAGAAACCCTCTTCAAAAAGGGGCTTTTGAGTCATAACTTGTTCTGGATCAAACTCGGCAAAAGGTAATGACGGCGAATAATTTTGAGTAATTGCGATTATTTCGACACTAATGCACAAATAGTCGCAAATTGATGGTCAAACACTCTGCAAATTAGCAGTTGGTAATGTCTCAATGCCGTCGAGGCCGGTTCATTTTTCATCGATTTTTCACCCGCCGATTACTGTGATCACTTTCATGTCACCTCAGTTCGGTCTGCCCAACACTGGACCCAAGCGCCAAACAGCGCCAACACCCAAGCAAGAACGAACGATGAAAGGTGACCATTATGACCATGGACAGACGACAAGCCCTTACTCACATCATTGGCATTTCCGGTGCGGCCGCAGGTTCCGTACTGTTGGCCAATCCCGTATTGGCAGCCACTCAAACTGCAGAAGGCTGGACACTCACCGTTGGTGAGCGCCTGGCTTACGCCAAACTCGACCCGCATGCGGTAGCACTGGCCGCTTATAAAGCCGGCAACGGCTGTATGTACCAGGTGTTCCACGGCATCGTTTCCAGCCTGGCCACGTCCACCTCCCCGGACGCCGCCAAGTTTGCCCAAATCCCGACTGCCATGGCCCACTACGGCTACGCCGGCATCCTGGGCGAAGGCTCCGTGTGCGGTAACGTGAACGCCACCGGTATGCTGTTCAACCTGCTGTCCATTAACGGTGAAGCCGCCAACGCTTACCTGAGCCGCGTTCTGCGCTACTACGAGCAGGAAGCCCTGCCGCTGCGTGACGACGCGTTCCTGGATGCCATTGGCGCCAACACTGACGAACTGAAAGCCAAAGTGGGCAAGCCCACCGTAGCCGGCAGCGTACTGTGCCACTCCTCCATCACCAACTGGGCCCGTGAAAACGGCAAGAACGCGGCTGACAAGGGTGAGCGCTGCTCCGAGCTGTCCGCCTCCATTGCGTACCAGATCGTCGTTATCCTCAACAAGGCAATGGACGGTGAAGACCTGGCTGGCATCGGCGAAATGACCGAGTCCGTAGGCAGCTGTAAAGCCTGCCACAGCAAAGCCGACAGCTTTGGTCCGAGTGTAATGACCAACATGGAGTGTGATGTTTGCCACGGCGGACACTAAGGAGCGAGCCATGAAACGGATCATCAATACCCGCAGCGCGATTCTGCTGCTGGCCGCCCTTGGGCTGACCGCCTGCGGCAGCGACAGCAACGACACGGTGACTCCCGAGCCACCACCGGTACCGGACAGCATCAGCATTGACGACACTGCAACGCTGGATCTGGCCATCACCCAGTTCGACGGCCCTGGCGGCGCAGTCAGCTTTACCCTGACGGGGGACGACCAACTCCCGGTCACCGGAGTGAGTCAGTTCCAGGTGCTCTACATGGGGTATCCCGCCGCCGGGCCCACCTCCACCAAGTACGGCCTGACCTGGCATCAGACGGCCCACCTGGATTGCACCGATGTCGCAGCCCACTGTGACGCCGTGCTGACCGAAGTGGCCCCGGGTGAGTACCAGGTACTGGCCAGCAGCCTGGGCTGGCGCAAGGAGATCAAAGATTTCCGTGCCGCGCTGAGCATCCAGGGTGCCCAGGTCACCACCGACGCGGTGTGGACCGACTGATAGACCATCCCTCGTCCACTGCAAACTTGCCGGAGTGCTCAGCACTCCGGCTTTTTTATGTGCCGCGGCGCCTTGGCAAATCCGACCGGCTCAACTTCACTTTGGCCAGAGTCCGTTGCCATTGGAACTGCCATGAATCTTCGCTTCGCCCTGACGCCGCTGTGCCTGATGGCACTGCTGACATGCTGCCCCATGCCAACGAAGGCCGATACCCTGCCCAACCTGCTGACCATCACCGAGTGGCCCGTCGAGTGGGGCGGCCGGCCGAGGGATCCCTACGTCGCCCCGGACGGTGCCGTCTGGTTCTGTGGCCAGGCCGGAAACTACCTGGCGCAATTCAATCCGGCCACCGGGCACTTCACCAAGGTGACGATTGACGAGGGCACCCACCCCCACAACCTGGTCATCGACGGCGAAGGCACCGTCTGGTACGCCGGCAATCAAAATGCCCTGATTGGCGCGTACAATCCGGCCACCGGTACCGTCACGCGTTACCCGATGCCCAGTGGCGTCAGCGACCCCCATACCCTGGTGTTCCACCCCGACGGGCACCTCTGGTTTACCGCGCAACAGAGTAACGCCATCGGACGACTCGACCCCAAATCCGGCAACATTGCCCTGGCCAGCCTGGCCTCAAAAGACAGCCGCCCTTATGGCATCAAGGTCGCCCCCGATGGGGTGGTGGTGGCGGTCCTGTTTGGCACCAATAAGCTGGCGCTGGTGCAACCGGACAGCCTGACGGTATCGGAAGTGAGCCTGCCCTCCCCTGACGCCCGTCCACGCCGGCTGGAGATCACCCCGGATGGCGACGTCTGGTATGTCGACTACCTTGGCGGCGTGCTGGGCCACTACGACCGGGAGTCCGGCCAGTTCACCGACTACCCGCTGCCAGCTGGCCCGCAAAGCCGCCCTTACGGCACCGCTCTGGATGAGCAAGGGGTGATTTGGATCGCCCAAACAGGCGTGCAGCCGAACCGCATCGTCGGGTTTGATACCCAGTCCCGTCGATTTATCAGTGAGTCGGTGGTACCCAGCGGCGGCGCCGTCAGGCATATGATGTACGACGAAAAATCCGCCAGTTTCTGGTTTGGTGTGGACAGCGGTTTCCTGGCCAGAGGCCGGCGCAGCGGGCAATAGCTGGGCAATTTCCATCGCGAGGCGTACAATCCGCCCATGCGTTTGTTCCCGATACTGGCGTCGCTGCTGCTGGTTCTCAGCCTGTCTGGCTGTCCCATGCCGCCGGAGCACGCCCTCACTCTTGATCGCCCGGCACCGACCGCTCAGGCCCTGCCGGAAGATGACCTGCGCCTGCTGAACTGGAACATCTACAAGCAGTTGGACAACCCTCAGTGGCAGCACGAGTTCGGCGGACTGATGAACGAGTTCCGCCCGCAACTGGTGACCCTGCAGGAAACCAACCTGCCCTCGGTGCTGCTGCCGCCGCTGACGTCGGAACACGGTTACGTGTTCGCCCCCAACCTGGTGCTGAATGAGCGCACCCTGTCCGGGGTGATGACCGCCGCCACCATCAGTCCAATGGATCAGGTCTCCCTGCTGTCGGACGTGACTGAACCCATCAGCAACACGCCGAAAGTCGCCCTGCTGACCGAGTACCGGCTGGCGCCCTCCGGCAAGGTGCTGTTGGTGGCCAACATTCACGCCATCAACTTCGTCAGCAACCGGGACTTTGCCACCCAGGTGAAAGCCCTGGCACAGCGACTGGCCAGGCACCGTGGCCCGATGATCCTGTCCGGCGACTTCAATACCTGGAGCACTTCGCGCCTGGCGCTGCTGTCGCAGGCCACTGCCAAACTGGGCCTGCAGCCCGTCAGCTTCAGCGACGACGAGCGCACGCGCTTTATGGGCAGCCCCCTGGACCACATCTTCCACAGTGCCGATTTGGCGGTGATCCCCGGCAGCGCCCGGGTGTTTGATGACACCGCCAGTTCCGACCACCAGCCCATGGTGGTGGGATTCCGCTACCAGGGCATGGACTATGCGGACGCCACAAATGGCAGTAAGCTAGACGCCAACACCTTACAAACCGTTGAGTGACAATCCCTTAGATGGATAACCTCTATCAGGCGGCGACCCTGCTGTCTCTGGCCGGCTACTGGGTGATGGTCGCCGGTGTCTCTTTGCGAATCGCCCTGAAACGCCGCCCCTTCGGCGTTTCTCTTGCCTGGCTGTTGCTGATCTACATCATCCCCCTGTTTGGGGTGGCCTGTTACCTGCTCTTTGGCGAGCTGAACATCGGTAAGAAGCGCGCCAGCCGCGCGGCCGCGATGTTTGAACCCTATGCCCAATGGTTTACCGAACTGGCGGACCAACACCGCCGTTCCGTTCCGCAGATGGGCCGCCACGCCCGGCCAATCCACGGTTTGTGCCTCAATCGCACCGGCATCCCCTCGCTGGTGGGCAACCATATGGAACTGCTCCACCAGGGCGACGCCATCTTCAACCGGCTGATCCAGGACATCGACGACGCCCGACACAGCGTCGCCCTGGAGTTTTATATCTGGAGTCCCGGCGGGCGGGCCGACGAAGTGGCCGAAGCACTGCTGCGGGCCGCAGGTCGCGGGGTGCAGGTCCAGCTGCTGCTGGACGCCGCAGGCAGCCGCTCCTTCTTCAATAGCGCCTGGCCCGATACCCTCACCAAGGCCGGTATTGAAGTGGTGGAAGCCCTGGCGGTCAGCCCTCTGCGCATGTTCTTCCGCCGCCTCGACCTGCGCCAACACCGCAAGATCGTGGTGATCGACAACCACATCGGTTACACCGGCTCCATGAACCTCGCCGACAGCCGCGTCTTCAAACGGGACGCGGGCGTGGGCCAGTGGGTGGATGTGCTGGTGCGCTTTACCGGCCCCGCCGTGCCGGTGTTGCGGGCCATTCAGTCCTGGGACTGGGAGGTGGAAACCGGTGAACGGCACCTGCCCGTCGTGCCCAAGTTCGATACCCTCGCCCACGAACCTCATGGCGAAGATGCCCTGCAGGTGATCCCGTCGGGCCCGGGCCTGCCGGACAACGTGATCCAGAAAGTGCTGCTGCTCTCCATCTACCATGCGCGCAAGAGCCTCACCCTGTGTTCGCCCTACTTTGTGCCCAGTGAGCAACTGATGGAAGCGCTGAAAACCGCGGCGCAAAGCGGCGTCACCGTGAACCTGATCGTGCCGGATAAGAACGACTCCATGATGGTGGAGTGGGCCAGCCGCTCCTTCTTCAGCGAACTGCTGCGCTCCGGCGTCAACATTTACCGCTTCAAAGGCGGCCTGTTGCACACCAAATCCTTGCTTATCGATGACGATCACTGCCTGATTGGCACCGTAAACATGGACATCCGCAGCCTGAAACTGAACGGCGAGATCACCCTGGCGGTGGACGACGAGTCGCTCTGTGCCCACCTCAAATCGGTGCACGACGACTACCTCGCCCAGTCCTACCCGCTGGAGCTGGAAGAGTGGCATGAGCGTCCGCTTCGCCACAAACTGGCGGAGCAGTTCTTCTACATGTTTGCGCCGCTGCTGTGAAACGGCGCACCACCGCCCGAACCGGGTCAAAGGCAGTAGGGTTCTGGCCCAATCGATGGCACAATACCGGCCCCAGGCCAATGCTTGAATTCAGACACGCGACGACCCCCTTAAGTCGCCGCATTCAAACTCGAGGTAGAGAATGAAAAACGTCATCCACACCACTCACGCTCCGGAAGCGATCGGCCCTTACTCCCAAGGCATCGCGTTGGACCGCCTGGTGTTCACCTCCGGCCAGCTGCCGCTGGTTCCTGAGACCATGGTAATGATTGAGGGCGGCATCAAAGAGCAGGCTCGTCAGTCCCTGGCCAACCTGAAAGCGGTTTTGGAACAAGCCGGTGCCACCATCGACACCGTGGTCAAAACCACCTGCTTCCTGGCCGACATGAACGACTTCGTTGCCTTTAACGAGGTGTACACCGAAGTGTTCGGCACCGACGCCGCCCCGGCCCGCTCCTGCGTACAGGCCGCCCGTCTGCCGAAAGACGCGCTGGTGGAAGTGGAAGCGATCGCTTACCGCAAATGATGCCGTGAAGGCACCATAAAAAAGGACGGCCTGGCCGTCCTTTTTTTTATTTTCCAATAAACCCCATTCACTTATCTAACTTTATATTCAGCTACCTTAATCACCAATCCTAAAAAGAATTCTCTACCGCTTACTCAGCCAATCTATCTTGACAAGTAAAATCAGGGATAGAGTCGTTAGTAACCAACCTTAAATAACTGACACCTCCTCGGTATCAAGTCATTGACCATCACCTAACAGGAAGGAATGAACATGTCCATCTTTAAGGTTTTTCTTGTAATATCGACTCTGCTTTTTTCTAACGCCGCCTACACTTCTGAGGCTCCTATAGAAAATAGGATTCATGAATCGCAACATGAATATAGAGAGATCATTTTCACAGATAGCAAAGGCCAGCAATCACGCATTATGTTGGAGAAAGTAGATGGGATAGCAATAATAATTTTTGCTATCCGTGGGAACTCACGTTAATGCCACGATGTGCTCCACAAGGATGGCAATGCCCAAGAAATCATTAGGAATCACAACATGAGAAATATGATGCTATTTTCTTCAGCGTCGCTTTCAATGCTCATTGCAGGATGCATTGAGACAAATGTCGACGTGGGTCCGCCAGGTACGCTAAAAGACAAGGAGGCACATACCAAAGTAACATTCGAGCGAATTTATGTCTTTGGCGAACCGAAAAAGCTTTATCACCCACTGATCATT
>CAZWED010000142.1:0-8130 GCA_964632645.1 uncultured Ferrimonas sp.
CGGGGTTTCCACCGTGCCACGCTCGAAAGTGAGGCGACCGCGGCGCGCGCGCCCATCGGTGGTGATCAGTTCAAATTTCATCAATACCTCGTACCAGAGAAACAGTCCGGAGATGGTCTAGTGTAGGCCGCGTTACACGGCACATTAGGGGTAAAATGGGGCCGGCCGGGGCGCGCTTCAAGCGTCCCGGCCAGAAAAATGAGGTTTTCGTGACGTAAGCACGCTCAAGCGGTGGCGTTTTGTTCCTGTTTGGTCACAAACATCGCATCGCCGTAGCTGAAGAAGCGGTACTGGTTGGCCACCGCATGCCGGTAAGCGTTCATCACATTGTCCTGACCGGCGAAGGCGGACACCAACATGATCAGGGTCGATTCCGGCAGGTGGAAGTTGGTGATCATGGCGTCCACCAGCAGGAACTCACAACCGGGATAGAGGAAGATGTCGGTTTCCTGAGCGTAAGGCATCAGCACCTCGCCCTGGGCCCGGGACGCCTTGGCGGCAGACTCCAGGGAGCGCACCGAAGTGGTGCCCACGGCGATCACGCGACCGCCCCGGGCGCGGGTGCGTTTCACCGCTTCCACCACCTCGCTGCTCACCTCGGCAAATTCGGAGTGCATGTGGTGATCTTCCACCTTGTCCACCCGCACCGGCTGGAAGGTGCCAGCCCCGACGTGCAGGGTCACGTAGGCGATCTCGGCGCCCTTCGCCTTCAGCGCCGCCAGCATCGCTTCATCAAAGTGCAGTCCGGCGGTCGGCGCGGCCACCGCACCGGGTCGCTGGTTGTAGACGGTCTGGTAGCGTTCGCGGTCGCTGTTCTCGTCCGGCCGGTCGATGTAGGGCGGCAGCGGCATGTGGCCGATGCGGTCGAGGATATTCAGCACGGTGTCGTTGCCGTCGAACGCCAGTTCAAACAGGGCATCGTGACGGGCCACCATGGTCGCGGTCACCCCCTGCTCAAACTGCAGTTCGGTGCCCGGCTTGGGGGATTTGGAAGAACGCACGTGGGCCAGCACCCGCTGGCTGTCCAGCACCCGCTCCACCAGCACTTCGATTTTCCCACCGGAGGCTTTCTGGCCGTGCAGGCGCGCCGGGATAACCCGGGTGTTGTTGAACACCATCAGATCACCGGGGCGGATCAGCTCAAGCAGGTCCGGAAACTGGCCGTCGCGCAGCGCACCGGTCTCGCCATCCAGGTGGAGCAGACGGGACGCCGTGCGCTCTTTGGTGGGATAACGGGCGATCAGCTCATCGGGCAGATCAAAATGGAAATCGGATACCTGCATCGGTTCGGCACTCTCTCGGCGATTAGTGGGCGCCCATGCACGGGCGGGGGCGCTAGTCTAAAAAGAGGCCGGACCGGGATCAAGTGGGCGTTTAATGCTCCCGCTCGGGTTGGATGGGACGTGGGTGCTCGCGATGATGCTCAAACAGCTCGTGCATGCTGCCGGGAACGTCGTGGGTTTCGAAGGGGATGTCCAGCTCAATGCGCTGTCGTCGTCGGAAAACGCGCTGGATATGGTCCTGCAGCCATTTGATTGCCATGGGAACTCCTTTCCCTGTAACCGGGTCGATTCACGGGGC
The DNA here is from genome assembly GCA_964632645.1 of uncultured Ferrimonas sp. Classification (GTDB taxonomy): domain Bacteria; phylum Pseudomonadota; class Gammaproteobacteria; order Enterobacterales; family Shewanellaceae; genus Ferrimonas. The sequence continues at coordinate 1,582 of CAZWED010000142.1, forward strand.
ATGATCATCATGATCCCAGCCCCTGACACGCCATCCTTGGGCGTTAACATAATGTAATAATCGGTTTTATTTTGAGCAAGTGATATTGTGAACTTCCTCGCGCATCTGCTGATAGCGGACCACACCAACACCAGCCTGGCCGGTGCCGTTGGCGCCGATTTCGTCCGGGGGCCGCTGACTGGCTGGCCCGAACCGATCCGCACCGGCATGGTGCTTCACCGATTTATCGATACACGTTTGGACAGCGACCAACGGGTGTTGGCGCTAAAATCCGCGTTCGACCCCAGCCACCGTCGCATGGCCGGGATCTGCCTCGACCTGGCGTTTGACCACCAGCTGGCCCGCCACTGGGCCCGTTACCACGACTGGTCCCTGGCCAGCTTCAGTCAGCACTGTTACGCGGAGATGGCGCGAACCTCGCCCCTGCCGGAACGCTTTGTACCGGTACTGGAGGCGATGCGTGGCACCGACTGGCTGGTGCAGTATCAGGAAGCCGAACGGATTGACAGGGCGCTTCACAACATCGCCCGACGCCTCTCCCAACCACAACGCCTGCGGGCCGCCATACCCGAGATCTGGCGGCTGGAGCCCGCCATCGCCGACACCTTTGCCTCCCTGATGCCAGACCTGCTGGCCGATGCCGAGCGCTTTGTCCAGCAACAAAAAAGCCCCGCCGGGTAAGCGGGGCTTGCGCATCAGGACCTCGGGTCCACTGACGTTATGGCGGGGGACGGCGTGCCCTCCCGGCCCCGTTCACGCAGACGCTGGAACAGGGCGAAAAAGCCGGGGATAAAGCAGGTGCCCACCATCAGCACACAGAGCAGCCCGCCCAACAGGGTCCAGCCCAGCGACCATTGGGACAGCTCCCCGGCACCGCTGGCCAGCACCATGGGGATCATCCCGCAGATGAACGACCAGGAGGTCATGTTCACCGCGCGAAAACGCAGTTTGCCCGCCTCCACCGCGGCTTCCTCAATGGGCCGGCCCTCCTCCTCCCGTTTCAGGCGGGCGAACTCCACGATCAGGATGGCGTTCTTGGCCGCCAGGGCGATCAGCAGCACCAGTCCCATCTGGGCGTAGAGGTTGAGGGGCAGAGCGGCGTATTTCAGCGCCATCATCGCCCCGAGCACCGCCATCGGCACCACCAGAATGATCGCCGTCGGCATGGTCCAGGACTCATACTGGGCCACCATAAACAGGTAGATGAACAGCAGCGCCAGGGCGAAGGCGTAGATCGCCAGGTCCCCCGCCGCTTTCTCCTGAAACGCCATGCCGGTCCATTCGAAGGTGTAGCCGTCCGGCAGCATCTCGGCGGCCAGCCGCTCCATCGCCGCCAGCGCTTCGCCGGAGGCGTACCCCGGCGCAGGCTGGCCGGTGATGGTGGCGGCGTTGTAGAGGTTGTACCGCCAGGCCACGTCCGGAGCCAGGGTCGGGGACAGGGTGACCAGAGTCGAGAGGGGGATCATCTCCCCGCTGGCGCTGCGCACATGGAAGCGCCCCAGGTCCTGGGTGTCGCGCCGGAACTCGGCCTGGGCCTGCATGTTAACCCGGTAGGATTTGCCGAACAGGGTCACGTCGTTGACCCGCATCGCCCCCAGGTTGGTCTGCAGCGTGGCGAAGATTTCGGTGATCGGGATCCCCAACTGGCGGGCCTTCAGGTAGTCCACGTCGACGTAGTAGTGCGGCACGTTGGCACGGAAGAAGCTGAACACGCTGGCCAGCTCGGGCTGCTGGTTCGCCGCCCGGATAAAGTCCTCCATCACCGCCGCCAGCTCCTCCCGGGGCCGCCCGCGGGTGTCCTCCAGCATAAACTCGAAGCCGTTGGCGTTACCCACCCCGGGGACCGCAGGCGTGCCGAACGCCATCACCTGGGCATCGTGATACTGGGTGGCGGCCCAGACGTTCAACCGGTGGGTGATCGCCTTCAGTCCCGCCTCCCGGTCGGCCCACTCGTGCAAACGCACAAAGAAGGTGGCGGTATTGGACTGCAGGGAGAACGACAGCAAGCCAAAGCCGCGGGCCGCGCCCACCGCATCCACCTCCGGGTAGCTCATCAGCACGGATTCCAGCTCATCCGCCACCTCAATGGTGCGCCGCAGGGAAGCGCCGTCCGGCAGCTGCACGTTGACCAGCATCATCCCCTTATCCTCCTCCGGCACAAAGCCGGTGGGGATGGACGGGGCGATCAGCGCCAGCATCGCCACAGCCGCGGCAAACAGGCCCACCAGCAGGCCGGACTTGCGCACCAGTACCGCCGCCACCCGGCCGTAGCGTTCGGTGAGGCGGTCGAAGCCGCGGTTAAAGGCGCGATACCAGCGGGGCCCCTGCTGGTCGCCCGGCTTCAGCAGCATGGCGCACAGCGCGGGAGAGAGCGTGAGGGCGTTGATGCTGGAGAGGATCACCGAGATCACGATGGTCACGGCAAACTGGGCGTACATCTCGCCGGTAATGCCCGGCAACAGGGACACCGGGATGAACACCGCCAGCAGCACCAGGGTGGAGGTGATGATCGGGCCGGTCACCTCCTTCATGGCGATGATGGTGGCTTCCGCCCCGCTCAGCGCGGGGTTTTCCCGCATGTTGCGCTCCACGTTTTCAATCACCAGGATGGCGTCGTCCACCACGATGCCAATGGCCAGGATAAGGCCAAACAGGGTCACGGTGTTGATGGTGAACCCCATGCCCAGCATAAAGGCGAAGGTGCCAATCAGGGAGACCGGGATCGCCACCAGCGGCACCGTGGTGGCCCGCATCGACCCGAGGAACAGGTAGGTCACCAGCACCACCAGCACCACCGCCTGCACCAGGGTGCTGAGTACCGAGGCGATCGACTCCTCCACGAACACTGTGGTGTCGTACACGATGTCGTACGCCATGTCTTCGGGGAACTGCGTCGCCGCCGAGGCGAGAAACGCCTTAACCTGCTGTCCGGTTTCCAGCGCGTTGGCGTCGGGCTGCAGGGACAGACTCAGCATCGCCGCCAGCTGGCCGTTGCGGGTGGCCTCGAAGTCGTACATCTCCTTACCCAGCCCGACGCTGGCCACGTCCTTGAGATACAGGGTGCTGCCGTCGGAGTCTGCCCGCACGATCACGTGCTCAAACTCCTCCACCGTTTTGAGGCGGCCCTGGGTCACCAACGGGATGGTCATGGCGGGCTGGTCCAGATCCGGGGCGCCGCCGATGCGTCCGGCGGGCATCACCACGTTCTGTTCCGCCAGGGCGGCGTGCACGTCGGAAGTGGTCAGCCCGTAGCGGGCCATCCGCTCCGGATCGAGCCAGACCCGGATGGCGTAACGCGCCCCGCCAATCAGCGACACGTCGGAGATCCCCGGGATCCGCTTCAGTTGCTCCTCGATGTTGAGGGCCACGTAGTTGGTCAGGAAGATGTCGTCGTGGGTCTCGTTGGGGGAGTAAACCGTCAGGGCCATCAGCAGGTCAGGCGACTTCTTGGCCACCTTAATGCCACGCTCACGCACGTCCACCGGCAGCCGTGGCGTCGCCTCGTTCACCCGGTTCTGCACCAGCACCGTGGCCATGTCCGGGTCGGTGCCGATGTCAAAGGTCACTTCCAGAAAGTAGCCACCGTCATTGGCGGAGCGGGAGCGCATGTAGAGCATGTTCTCCACCCCGTTGACCGCTTCCTCAATCGGCTGGGCCAGAGTCTGCTCCACCACTTCGGCGTTGGAGCCCGGATACATGGCAGACACCTGCACCACCGGCGGAGTGATGCGGGGAAACTCGTTGACCGGCATGGTGCGCATGGCGATCAGCCCCACCAGCACCACCACCAGGGCGATGACGATGGCAAACTTGGGTCGATGGATAAAAAAGCGCGCGATCATGCGTCGTCACCCATAACCCTGACCTGACCACCGGAACGCACCCGATGCAGTCCCGAAGTGACCACCCGTTCGTCGGCGGCCAGCCCGTTCAGCACCACGATGTCCTGCCCGAGGCGATGCCCCAGCTCGACATTGCGCCGGGCCACGCTGTTGTCCTGCGCCACCACCATCACAAAGCTGCCCTGCTGGTCGCTCTGCACCGCGCGATTGGGGATCACCACACCGTTCAGGGAGCGGTTCGGACGCACCTGCACCTGGACAAACTGGCCCGGCAGCAGGACGCCATCCGGGTTGGCGAAGTCGGCGTGCAGCGCCAGGGTGCCGGTGGCCAGATCAATGCGGTTGTCGAAGAAGCTGATGCGGCCCGGCTGAGGGTAGGTTTGCCCCTGCCCCAGATCCAGGGTGACCGACACCTGATCGTCGTCCATCAGGCCATTGAGGACCATCGCCAGGCGCTCCCGCTCGGAGATGCGGAAGCTGGTGCGGATGGGATCCTGCTGGGTAAGGGTGATCAGAGCGCCGGACTGCGGCCCCACCAAATCCCCCACCGCCGCTTGCGCGGCCCCCACCTGACCGCTGATCGGCGCCGTCACCCGGGTGTGCGACAGATCCAGCTCAGCCCGCTCCAGCGCAGCCTCCGCCTGCATCACCCGCGCTTCGGCCATCGCCAGACTGGCCTTCAGGTTGTCGATGTCCGACTCACTGACGCTGCCCCGCCCCAGCAACGCCTGATTGCGTTTCAGGTTGGTGTGGGCAATGTCCCGGGCCGCCCGGGATTCCGCCAGCGTGGCTTTGGCGGCACTGAGCGCCGCCCGGTAGGGACGCGGGTCGATCTCGAACAGCGGGGTGCCCGCCGTCACCACCTGGCCATCGGACACCAGCCTTTGGGTCAGGTAGCCGGAGACCTGGGCACGGATGCCGATGTCCTCCATCGCCTCAATGCGGCCGGAGAAGCGGCGCACCGGCTGGTACGCCTGTTCGGCCGCCACCGTCACCTCAACGGCAGGCGGCGGCAGCGCGGTGGGTTTGGACGCCGGCTGACAGCCGAGCAGACCGATGGGCAGTAGCAGTGCCAGCCACCGCTTGGAGAGATGAGTCATGCTGTGGATCCCTATGGTTATCCCGTCCGGGCGGGACAGAAAATAGGGCCACTGTAAAAGGCGTGGCTGAACGCCACCTCAACGGGTAAGGGGAAAAAGCCGCGAAAAACCGGTGACTTGTATCCAAATGTTCAGGATCCGCCGATACGACACTCCTGCTTGCAATGGCCAACGCTGTGCCAACAGGGGCCCATCAATATCGCAACATGGCCGGCCGCGTCCGATTGCCTTGCGCAAAGGGTATTCGCCAAAAAAAAGGGAGGACCGAAGTCCTCCCAAAGCACAAGCAACGTGGGAACTCAAAAATGCACGGGATCAGAACTGGTTCATGGTGTTGTCTTTACCCGCGGCCTTCAGGGCGGCGTCACCGGAGAAGTACTCCTTGTGATCGTCCCCCATGTCGGAGCCGGCCATGTTCTGGTGTTTCACACAGGCGATGCCCTGGCGGATCTCCTTACGCTGTACGTTGGAAACGTATGCCAGCATGCCCTGGTCACCGAAGTAGCCCTGCGCCAGATTGTCGGTAGACAGGGCCGCGGTGTGGTAAGTGGGCAGCGTGATGAGGTGGTGGAAGATCCCCGCCTCGCGGGCCGCGTCCGCCTGGAAGGAGCGGATCTTGGCATCGGCCTCGACCCCCAGCTCGGTGTCGTCGTACTGGGCGCTCATCAGGTTGGCACGGTCGTAGGCAGACAAGTCGCGACCTGCCGCTTCCCAGGCATCGAACACCTGCTGGCGGAAGTTCAGCGTCCAGTTGAAGGACGGGCTGTTGTTGTAAACCAGTTTGGCGTTGGGCATCACTTCACGGATGCGATTGACCATGCCGGCGATCTGGCCCACATGGGGCTTCTCGGTTTCGATCCACAGCAGGTCAGCACCGTGCTGCAGGGAGGTGATGCAGTCCAGCACCACGCGATCCTCGCCGGAACCGGGCTTGAACTGGAACAGACCGCTGGGCAGGCGCTTCGGCTTCAGCAACTTGCCGTTGGCCTTGACCACCACATCGCCGTTGTCGATGTCGTCGGCGCTGTTGACGTAGTCGCCGTCCAGGAAGCTGTTGTACAGGTCACCCAGGTCACCCGGCTCCTTGGTCACGGCGATCTGCTTGGTCAGGCCTGCGCCCAAAGAGTCGGTCCGGGCCACGATGACGCCATCGTCCACGCCCAGTTCGAGGAAGGCGTAACGCACCGCGCGGATCTTGGCCAGGAAGTCGGCGTGGGGAACCGTCACCTTACCGTCCTGGTGGCCACACTGCTTCTCGTCGGACACCTGGTTCTCGATCTGGATGCAGCAGGCCCCGGCCTCAATCATCTTCTTGGCCAGCAGGTAGGTGGCTTCCTCGTTACCAAAACCGGCGTCGATGTCGGCGATGATCGGCACCACGTGGGTCTCAAAGTTATCGATCTTGGCCTGGATCTCCGCCTCTTTCGCCTTGTCGCCCGCCTCACGGGCCGCGTCCAGGGCACGGAAGTAGCCGCCCAGTTCACGGGCATCGGCCTGCCGCAGGAAGGTGTACAGCTCTTCAATCAACGAGGAGACGGCGGTCTTCTCGTGCATGGACTGGTCCGGCAGCGGGCCGAACTCACTACGCAGCGCCGCCACCATCCAAC
>CAZWED010000143.1:0-8099 GCA_964632645.1 uncultured Ferrimonas sp.
GAACAACTAGAACCCATTAACGCCTCTGAGTACGACAAAGAGGCGCTGGTCGAAAGCGGACACGGCCGACTCTTCGGCGAGGACGCCCCGCGCCTCCCCAAAGACAACATGTTGATGCTGGATCGAATCTCCACCATCAATGAGCACGGTGGCAAGTACGGCAAAGGTGAGATCATTGCCGAACTCGACATCGATCCCAGCCTGTGGTTCTTTGACTGCCACTTTGAATCTGACCCGGTGATGCCTGGCTGTCTCGGCCTTGATGCCATGTGGCAGCTGGTGGGCTTCTTCCTGGCCTGGCAAGGCGCCAAAGGCAAAGGCCGGGCACTGGGTGTCGGTGAAGTGAAGTTTACCGGTCAGGTGCTGCCTGAAGCGAAGAAGGTGACCTACCACATTCACCTCAAGCGCACTATTCACCGCAAGCTGATCATGGGCCTGGCTGACGCGACCCTCTCGGTGGACGGCCGCGAGATCTACAGCGCGACCGACCTGAAAGTGGGCGTATTCCAGGACACCTCTACGTTCTAAGCCAACAGCTTCTCGATATCGCCGGCGATCGACTCAGGTTTGGTCGTCGGCGCATAACGCTCCACCACCCTTCCCTCTTTATCGACCAGAAACTTGGTGAAGTTCCACTTGATGTTGGAGCCCAGCCAGCCCCCTTTCCTTGTCTTTAACCAGCGAAACAGCGGGTGTGCCTGATCGCCATTGACGTCGATCTTGGCAAACAGCGGAAAACGGATCTGGAATTTCAGGTCGCAAAACTCGCGTATGGATGCGTCGTCACCGGACTCCTGGCCACCAAACTGGTTGCAGGGAAACGCCAGCACGGTAAATCCCTGGTCACCATACTGCTCCTGTAACCATTGCAGACCCTGGTATTGAGGGGTAAAGCCGCAGGCACTGGCGGTGTTCACGATCAGCAGCACCTTGCCCCGGTACGCTTCAAGGGATTGGGTTTCACCGCCGCTGAGTTGGGCGTCAAACTGATAGATGGTCCCTGACATGTTGTCCTCCTTGTTTGCATCCAGCATACGGCAACCGTCAGGCAGTAAAAAGCCCTCCGTTTGGAGGGCACTGATGAGGGGTTATTTGGAAAACAGTCCTGTTTCTCGGCCATCAATGGCTTCCCGCCATCCTCCTAGCCAGTGTACCTTCGCGTCCACTGCTTGATAGGGGCAATTCTCTTTCGAGCGGCCAGCCAGGCCAGCCTGAAAACCGCGCGAGAAAGCCCGCTCCATCTTATCCCGTTTTTGTCTTTTCATTGGCATATCATCCCTCGTAACAGTGATGTGCAATGTGAAGAGGCCAAGTGCCTCAGGACAATACTTGATGTTTTTTGCACCAAGGTCAACAGGCTAAAACGGTCCAGGGTGACGGGCGACGATTAAGCTTTTGAGGCAAAAAGATTAATATTTTTGGTCTGCTCGTAATCCAACCTCAGCACCTGTCGGGGGCATCTGTCTTTCGCCATCTTCGACGAACAGGCAAAAGAAAGGGGGGACCAATGTCCCCCCTTCTGCACTCGCCCTATCAGCCCTTGCGGCGTCGCCACCAGGCCAAGGGAGCTAACACCATCAGGCCCAGCCAGCCAAAGCTGGCACCCTGGCGCTCATTGGCCGGCGGATTCAGGCCATCCTGAATCGTCAATGAACAGGCCTGTGCACCATCAACCGGCTTCAAGATAACGGAACGGGGCACCTGATTGGTGGTCGGATTACCGTTGGCGTCCCGTTCAATCACCGGCTTGCCTGTGGCTTCATCGATCACCACAACCGTACGCTTGTAAGTGGAGCCGTCTTCATTGGTCTCCTCCACCACCTTGGTGAGGACCCGCGGCAGTTTAACCAGGGCGGTCGCCACGATGGTGCCGTCATCGCTGATCTGGTTGGCATCAACCAGGGTGATTTCGGCTTCGTACTTGATGTTGGTCGAGAAGTTTTGACTGTCCTCAATCACCACGCGGTTCCACTGGTTGCCGTCCGCATCCACCTCGACGCTGCCCTCGTTCGCCTCATCAAACGGGATGTAGGCTCGGGAGTTGCAGGTCAGCAGTTCGTTCAGGTTGATGAAATCGTCTTCGGCAATGTTGTACGCAAAGGCACGGATCCGACGCGGCAAATCTTTTACGCGGTCAACTTCAATATTGCCCACTACGATGCCGTCGTTGTTGACTGAACGGGCAATGGACGCCAGGTCGGACTGGCTGTCAAAGAAGTCGTTCGGTTCGGTAAACACAAAGCGCTGGCCGCCGCGGTAGTCTTCCGGTTCGGCGCTCAAATCCACCACGGCGAATTTGTTGCGTCTGTCGCCTTCAACCCAACGACGCACGACGCCAACGGCAATGCCGTTGTCATTCACGTCGTAAGCAATCGACTGCTCAATACGCTCGTTGTCTTCAACGGTCGGGCCAATCAGGTAAGGCTTGTACTCGCCGCCATTGGCCAACCAGGCCTGGGCGTACAGGGTGCTCAAGGGGCGGTTGCTCTTACTGAGCTGGTTGGCACGGCCAACGATATAGTCGTTGGTCGTCTGAGAGACGCCGAGGGCCTGGGCCAGGTAGAGGTTATCGCGGTCGGCCTCGGTCGGCAGTTCTTCCGGCACGAAGTTCATCGGCAGCGCCTGTTGGCTGACGATGCTCAGATTGGCAGGGTCCAGTTGCCACACGTAACCGCGAGTCTGATAGGAAACCAGGCCACTGTTCTGCAGGTTCTGCACGCACACATCAATCGGCTGAGGAACCGTTGAACTCTCCTCCGCCGCCAGAGCCTTCAAACAGGCATCAAGATTGACTGAGACGGTCTCAAAGAGTTCGGTTGAGGCATAACCCACGACCAGGCCATTGTCATTGACCGCAGACGCAATACTGTTGCCACCAACATTGATCGGCGTGGGATCCAGAGTGTCGTCTTCGGTGACGTATTCAATGGATTCCGGAGCCGGCGGTAACAGCACATAGTTATCGCCCGACTGCACAAAACCGCGGCTTTCAAATTCGCGGAAATAGTACAGTTCACTGCAATTGGGGTTGGTAGCGGCATCGCAGTTGGGGTTGTCCACCGGCGCTTCCTGCAACGCACTGGTGCTACCTACCCGCAGGCCCAGGGCACTGGCACCAAAGTAGAACGCGTTGGTTCGGGGGATCGCCTCCGGATTGTTGTCTTCATCGGGATTCAGCAGGGGCGGCGTGTTCTCCAGCAAGGGCACGTAGGTCGGCGCCCAGTTGGTTGCCGCACTCTGCTCAAACAGGAAGTTGTTGCCGACAAAGGGTCGGAAGATGCTGTTGGAGGAAACCGATTCTTCCGGAAGAATGGCGTCAACAACGTCGTCAATCACGTTGTCGTCATCGGAAGTGCTGGCGTCGTTTACCCCTTTGGCGATCCCCAAAGCCACATCGCCGCTGATGGCAGCACCGTAACCGTTTCGGGTGTTATTCAGGGTTCCGGAAACCGAGAACACGTCGCTGAGGTTCACGATTTCGTAAGCAGGCCAGTGATTCTGTGCCTCTTCCGCCTGCGCGCCGGTAACGCTCAGGCTCAGTGCTGCACTGACAGCAAACGCCACCTTCCGGGTGGCAAACAACGTTTGGCTCATAGTCTCCCCTTAAGCCTGATTCTGCATCGCTTCGAGCTCTTCCCAGCGTGCAAAATCGTGTTCCAATTCTTGTTCTTTTTCAGCCAATCGATTGAGGACCGCGTTTACCGCCTGGCTGTCGCCATCGAAAAATCCGGGTTCCGCGATTTGAGCCTGCAAAGAGTCTATTTCCGCCTCGAGCGCTTCCAATTTGGCTGGCAAGGCATCCAATTCACGTTGAAGCTTGTATGTTAGCTTCTTCGGCGCTGCACTTGAAGGTGCGGACGCGGTCTGTGTAGCGGCCTTTTCCGGCTGGGGTTTTTCTGCCGGCGCCACCGCCTCTTCAGGGCGATAGAACCGGGCACCCAACGCCACAGCATCCTGATAGCCGCCTACGTATTCACGCCACTGGCCATCACCACCAAACCACCAGGTGGTGGTGACCGTGTTGTCGATAAACTCACGGTCGTGAGACACCAGCAGCAGAGTACCGTCGAATTCGGCCAGCTTGGCTTCCAGCAGTTCGAGGGTTTCGACATCCAGATCGTTGGTAGGTTCATCCATCACCAGCAGGTTGGCCGGTTTCAGGAACAGTTTGGCCAGCAGCAGACGGTTCTTCTCGCCGCCGGACAATGAACTCACCGGGCTACGGGCGCGAGCCGGGGCAAACAGGAAGTCCTGAAGGTAACCCAGTACGTGGCGATCACGACCGCCGACTGTGACGGTGTCCTTGCCCTCCCCCACGTTTTCCTGGACCGTTTTTTCCGGGTCCAGCGCCAACCGGTGCTGGTCGAAATAGGCCACCTGAAGGTTGGTGCCCTGTTTGACGCTGCCCTGTTGGGGAGTCAGCTTGTCGAGCAGCAGCTTAATCAGGGTGGATTTGCCACAGCCGTTTGGTCCGATCAACGCAATTCGGTCGCCCCGCATCACGGACGTAGTGAGCCCCTTGACGATAGGCTCCTCTTTCCAGGCGTAGCCGAGGTTTTCCACGTCAAAGACCAACTTACCGGAGCGTTCGCCCTGGTTCATTGACATGTTGGCTTTACCCTGGCGACCGATGCGGGCAGCCCGCTCGTTGCGCATCGCTTTCAAGGCTCTGACCCGGCCCTCGTTGCGGGTGCGGCGCGCCTTGATGCCTTGACGGATCCAGGCTTCCTCTTTGGCCAGCACCTTGTCGAAGGCGGCCGCCTGCTCCTCTTCCACCCGAAGCGCTTCCTCTTTCCCGTCCAGATACGTCTGGTAGTTCCCCGGGAAGGAGAGAATGTGGCCACGGTCCAGATCGATGATCCGGGTTGCCATGCGGCGAATGAATCCCCGGTCGTGACTGATAAAGATGATGGAGCCATCAAAACCAAGCAGCAGGTTTTCCAGCCACTCGATCGCATCGATGTCCAGGTGGTTGGTGGGCTCATCCAGCAGCAACACATCGGGAGCCTGAACCAGCGCGCGCGCCAGTGCCGCCCGACGTTGCCAGCCACCGCTCAGTGCGGTCATTGGTTGCTGACCGTCCAGTTCGAGGTGACTGAGGGTTTGATGGATGCGGGTCTCAAACTGCCAGCCATTGTGGTGATCCATCGCTTCCTGGGCACGCGCCAGACGAGACAGGTGTTTGTCGTTGGCATCCTCCATCACCTTGCGGTTGGCGATCTCATACTCTTCGATCACCTTCCCCAACTGGGCCAGGCCTTCGGCAACGTACTGAAATACCGTGCCGCTTTCCGCGCGCGGCGGGTCCTGGGGCAAATAGGCAATGGTGATGTCCGGATTCTGGCTTAAAGTGCCATCGTCCAGTTCCTGCAAACCCGCCAACACTTTCAGCAGACTGGATTTGCCGGCCCCATTTCGGCCTACCAGACAAACCCGTTCATTCGGTTCCAACACAAAGTCGGCATGGTCCAACAAGGGGATGTGACCAAACGCCAGTTGCGCCTGGCTCAATCGGATCAGGCTCATTCACTGCCCTCTAAAAATGCGTTCAGCCGGGCCAGATCAAACGGCCAGCCCAGCTCTTCACCGTCCGGACGACGGACAACCGGGATGCGCACGCCGTACGCTTCAACCCACTCGGGTTGCTCCACGATGTCGGCCCGGTCGAACGCCCTGCCGGTCTTTACCAGCAGGGCTTCGGCCATCTCACACAGATGGCACCCGTCCGTGTGGAACAATACCGGGCGTTTATCCGGCATGTCTCAGCACCCAGGCGTTGTGGATGTGTTTGTTGCGGGCAAAGTCCGGTGACTGGGTCTTTGCGGTGATGTTGGTGGCGGTCAGGCCCAGCGCCGCGACCCCTTCTTCGTCCAGTTTGAAGTGCCGCTTGTTGTTTGAGAACAGCACCTCACCACCGGGCGCAAGGATCCGCTTGAGCTGGGTCATCAGCCACAGGTGGTCGCGCTGGACATCAAAGGTTTTCTCCATCCGTTTGGAGTTGGAGAACGTGGGCGGGTCGATAAAGATAAAGTCGAACTGCTCCTCACACGCCTCAAGCCAGGCCAGGCAGTCCGCCTGGATAAACCGGTGCTGTTTGCCACGCAGGCGGTTGAGGGAGAAGTTGTCTTCTGCCCAGCGCAGGTAGGTTTTCGACATGTCCACCGTGGTGGTCGCGCGAGCCCCGCCGATCGCCGCATGTACGGACGCGCTGCCGGTGTAGGCGAACAGATTGAGGAACCGTTTGTCCTTGGCATTCTGCTGAATGTAACGACGCGCCAGGCGGTGATCCAGGAACAGGCCGGTGTCCAGATAGTCGGTCAGGTTGACCAGGAACTGGGCTCCATACTCACGCACCTTCAGTTCGTGATGCTCCTGGTCCAGCTTTTCGTACTGGCCTTTGCCCTTCTGCTGCTGGCGAACCTTAACCACCACCTGCTTCGGGTCCACGTCCAGCACTTCAGGCAGGTTGAGCAGTACATCAATCAGCCGCTGACGGGCTTTGTGTTCGGGAACCGTCTTAGGCGGCGCGTACTCTTGCACTACAACCCAATCCTGGTACAGGTCGATTGCCACGTTGTATTCAGGCAGGTCCGCATCGTAAACGCGGTAACATTCGATCTCGTCCTGCTTAACCCACTTTTTCAACTGCTTCAGGTTTTTCTTTAAGCGGTTGGCAAAGTCTTCCCCGTAGGCGCGACCGCCACTGCCCTCAATGATACTGAAGTTGGCCAGCATCACTTCCAGAGCACCGTTATAGAGTTTGTACTGCTTGTCCGCTTTCAGACGCGTGGCGCCCAGCAGCATGGGATCACTGCACAGCAGGCTGACCTGCCAGCCGCCCCACTCTGCTTTGAACTGCTGCCCCAAACGGGCGAACAGGTGCAGCAGCGAAGGCATGTCGCCCAAACGCTCACCGTACGGCGGGTTAGCCACGACAAAGCCAGGATTGGCCGGTGGTGACGGCATGTTATTGGCATCGCCACCTTCAAACTGGATCAACGCAGCGACACCCGCGCGTTCGGCGTTGTCCTTTGCGATGGCCAGGATACGGCGGTTGATGTCCCGACCGATAAAACGGGTCTGACACTGGTTCAGGCCACGATTCGAACGAACCTTGGCTTCTGTCAGGATCTCCCGCCACATTGTCGGCTGGTGGCCGACCCAGTGGTCGAATCCCCAGTGCGCCCGATGAAGCAGCGGCGCCGTGTCCGTGGCGATCAGCGCCGCTTCAATCAGCAGCGTGCCGGATCCACAGAACGGGTCGATCAACGGCTTGTCGGTTGCCTGGGTCCAGCCGCTGCGCATCAGTACGGCGGCAGCAAGATTTTCCCGCATCGGGGCTTTGCCGGTTTCAATACGGTAACCACGCTGGTGCATCGCTGCGCCGGTCAGGTTCAGGCCGACCAGCAGCTTGTCCGCGCGAAGCGCACAATCGATCCGGATCTGTGGGGACTGTTTCGATACGGTCGGTCGGGTACCGCGCTCCTCAACAAAGGCGTCAACAATGGCGTCTTTTACTTTCAGTGCGCCAAACTGGCTGTTGCGGATTTCACGGTTACCACCGTGAAAATCGACCGCAAAGTCGCTTTGGGGCGTAAAGACTCCGGGCCAGTAGATCCGTTTAACACCGTCGTAGATCTGTTCAGCGGTTTTCGCCTGCACCTCAGCCAGAACCAGAACAATGCGACTGGCAAGACGGCTCCACAGGCAGATACGGTAGGCGGTATCCAATTCCGCTTCAAAATGGACGACGGCCTGGCCTTCCCTGACCTCAGTGGCCCCAAGCGCGGTCAGTTCATCGACCAGCAGGTATTCCAGCCCCTTGGGGGTGGCAGCATAAAAGCGCTTCATGAATTGGATCTTAATGTGATAACAAAACGCCTATTATACCGGGATTTCGTTCTGGACACTTCCTCTATATGCCCTTTAAGTCATTGGTGTAAAATCTGACCGAACGCACTTCTTTAATCGAATTTCTCCTTGAAACCCGATTCGTTACCTCATAAGATACGCCCCGCTTTTGAGGACGCGGGGTGGAGCAGCCTGGTAGCTCGTCGGGCTCATAACCCGAAGGTCGTCGGTTCAAATCCGGCCCCCGC
>CAZWED010000144.1:0-8071 GCA_964632645.1 uncultured Ferrimonas sp.
TATCGGCCACTGCCAGGCCCGGTCGGTTTCTTCAAACACCGCCTGCAGCTGGTTGGAATAGGTTTCGTCCGGGCTGAAAATCCTTAGGTTGCGCTGCTTGGCGTTAAGCCGGAAGGCGTCCCTCAGCCACTCGCCCATCTTGTTCATGGACACCCCACGCTGGCCCCTCGGCGTTTCCGGGCCGTAGCTGAGCTGGCGCAGATCCGGCTTGTTCAGCGGGCGGACGATCTCGCCGCCGTAAGAGAGGATCTGGCGGCCGATGCGCAGATGTTCCGGCGGGATAAGGCTTCGGATCTCCTTGTCGAACTTCACCTCGCCGTCGTCGCCGATGGAGTAAAGGTCGTCAAACTGATAGCTGGCCAGCCAGTCGTTGAGCATGGACAAGTGTTCCGGGTTGGTGGCCGCCTGGTTGATGATCACCTGGTGGGAGTCGCAATTGCCTTCCAGCTTCTTGCCGTCGGCCTCCTTGATGCCGGTCCAGCCCTTGGCGGTGCGCATGGCGATCAGCGGCCAGCGGGGCTTACTGACGTCCTCACCGCCGCGGGCCCGTTTCTGGATATCCTCGATCGCCTCCATGGCGCGATCCATGGCGTCCGCCATCTGGGCGTAAACGTCTTCCTCCCGCTGGTCGTCAACGAACAGCACTTCGTAGCCCAGGCCGGTGAACTCCATGCGGATCTCATCATCGTCCATCCGTCCCAGTCGGGTGGGGCCGGAGATCTTGTAGCCATTGATGTGCAGAATGGGCAACACCGCTCCGCAGGTGGCCGGATTCACCAGCCGGTTGGCGTACCAGGAGGCGGCCAGCGGACCGGTTTCCGACTCCCCGTCGCCCACCAGCACCACGTTGATCAGGTCGGGGTTATCCAGGGCCGCGCCCCACCCTACGGCAAGGGAGTAACCCAGCTCGCCCCCTTCGAGGATCTGCCCCGGTGCCTCTGGATTGGCGTGTGAGGGGTAACCATAGGCGGCGGAGAACTTCTCACAGATGTTGCGCATTCCCGCTTCGGAGTAGGGGATGGTATTGGGGTAGAAGTGGGAGAGAGAACCTTCGATAAAGAGGTTGGCCTGCACCGCGGGAAAGCCGTGCCCCGGTCCCACCAGGTAGAGGAAGGGACGCTGATGCTGGCAAATCAGCCGGTTCACATGGGCATAGACAAAGGCGATGCCGGGGCAGGTTCCCCAGTGCCCCAGCAGGCGCGGCTTGATGTCATCGTGCTGCAGTGGACGCTTTAACAGGACGTTCTGTTTCAGATAGATCTGAGCGACGGAGAGGAAATTACTGGCGCGCACCATCTTTTTCAGGGCGCTTAACGCTTTCTTACTGGCCATGGTCTGCCTCGTTTCAACGCTGGGAAATCGTGAGCCATTGAGGCAGTTAAGGGTAGTTCCCGAGCGGCCAGTTTGCCCGAAGGATCCGGTAGGATCCTCGGTATCCGAAGGGGGATAAGGGAGGATGCGTGGGCCGTTGTCGCTGTGGGGGAGGGATCCGCCTGCCCGCACCGCCGCTTGCCCGATCTCCTGCCGGGCGGGTGGTTTGCCAGAAGCGGGATGGGCTCTTTATAGTCCGGGCATCAACAGGAGAACCAACATGAAAATCGTCACCGCCATCACCGGCGCCCTTGGACTGCTACTGAGTAGCGCCAGCCTGGGCGCCTTCACCACTTCCGTGCCCGAACAGGACGCGTTTTTTGACCAGATCCGGGCCCATTGCGGCAAGGCGTATGAAGGGCGGGTGGTCTCCGGGGGCCGGGAGGGGGACGGCTTCAGTGATCAACGCCTGGTGATGCACGTTCGCGAGTGCCACGATGACCGGATCCTGATCCCCTTTCACGTTGGTGAAGATCGCTCCCGTACCTGGATCCTGAGCAAAACCGGCGCGGGGATTCTGCTCAAGCATGACCACCGGCACAAAGACGGGACGAACGACGAGTCCACCATGTACGGCGGCCACACCCAGTATCGTGGCTGGGCCAACGCCCAGTCCTTCCCCGCCGATGACTACTCGAAGGACCTCTTTACCCGGCTGGGCTTTCCCCAGTCCAACGGCAACACCTGGCACATCTACGTTTACCCCAAGGTGTTCACCTACCAGCTGACCCGGGAAGGCCGCGACTTCAAAGTGGACTTCGACCTGACCCAACCTGTGACCCCGCCGCCAGCGCCCTGGGGCTACCGCTGAGGTCATGACCCAGACTGGGCGGCCAGCGGTTCCCCATTCCGCTGCCGCCCTGCTATCATCCGCAACCTCTGAACTGGTGCGGACCCTGCCATGCTGTTGATGATCGACAACTACGACTCCTTTACCTTCAACCTGGTGCAATATTTTCAGCAACTGGGTGAAGAGGTGGTCGTGCGCCGTCATGACGAGATCGACATCGAAGGCATTGCTGCTCTGCAACCGGATCGCCTGGTGATCTCCCCCGGGCCGAAAAATCCCGACGACGCCGGCATCAGCCTGGCGGCGGTGGCGGAGTTTGCCGGCCGCCTGCCCATTCTCGGAGTGTGTCTGGGTCACCAGACCATCGCCCAGCATTTTGGCGCCCGGGTTGTCAGGGCGGAGCGGGTCATGCATGGCAAAACCAGTGCCATTCGTCATGCCGATAAAGGGGTGTTTCAGGGCCTGCCCAATCCCTTGACGGTGACCCGATACCACTCCCTGGTGGTGGCGCCGGATTCCGTGCCGGACTGTCTGGAAGTGACCGCCTGGTGTGACGCGCCCTCCGGCGCCACGGAGATCATGGGGCTGCGCCACAAGACGCTGGCGTTGGAGGGGGTGCAGTTCCATCCCGAGTCGATTCTTACCGAGCAGGGGCTGCAGCTGCTGGACAACTTCCTTGCGCGTTACTGAAAAGTAAGCAAATGTTGCGCGCCTTTGTGTGACTCTTTGCCATCGTGGTATAACGCACGCTCTGCCACGAGCAAGGACGATAACAATGAAAAAATGGATGGTCGCGTGCAGCCTGGTTACCCTGCTGAGCGCCTGCGCCTCTGAGCCAGAGTCGACCCTACCCCAGACTTCTCAATCCCCCCTTTCCCTGACGGCCCCGGTGCTCCCCGGCCAACCCCTGACCCTGAAGCAGGTGATGGCGGATCCCGACTGGATCGGCAACGCCCCGATGGGCGCCTACTGGGGTGACGACAGCCAGCGCGTCTTCTACCAGCGCAAGCAGGATGGCAGCAAGCTGCGGGACCGCTATCAACACCCCTTGCTGGGTGAGCCGGAGATCCTGCCCCTGTCCCAATGGGGCCAGGTTGAGCAGCCGGGCCAGATCAACGCCAACGGCACCCTCAAAGCCTGGCTGTACGAGGGCAACCTCTTTGTTCGTGCCCTGCCCGATGGCGTCATTCGTCAGCTGACCCGTGACAGCAACGCCTGGCGCGACCTGCGTTTTCTCAACGACGGACGCATTGCCCTCTGGGCCGGTGAACGGGTTGAAACCGTGGACCCCACCACCGGGGCCCGTGCCCTGCTGGCGGAACTGAAGTTTGCCGCCGCCCCGCAGCCGGAACAGGCCGAAGGGTTTATGGCGGAGCAGCAGGCCCGACTGATCCAGTATGTGGCTCAGCAGTATCGCGATGGCGAGCAGGCGTTTGCCCTCAAGCAGCAGCGCGAAGCGGCCGATCCGACCCTGGCTCCCGCCCCCTTCTACCTGGGCGAGGAGGAGAAGCTGGTTCAGCTCTCCGTCTCGCCGTCGGGCCGCTATCTGATGGTGGCGCTGACCGATAAGAACGCCAGCTGGCGCGGTGAGCACGACATCATGCCCAACTACCTCGACAAGCGCGGGTACGTGGATGCGGTGCCGGTGCGCGTGCGGGTTGCGGAAGCGGACATCAAGCCCCACCGTCTGGTGGTGTTGGACCTGAACGAAGGCCGCCAGGTGGACGTCACCTGGGAGGGGCTGGACGGCTACGACGAAGACGTGCTGGCGGCAGTCAAACGCGAAAACGCCGAGGCCCGCGGTGAAACCTATAAGAGTGAAAAAGCGCTGCGCACCATTCGCCTGATGGAGGACTGGGGCTGGAACCAGAGCGCCATGGTATGGCACCCGACCCAGGACACGCTGGCGGTGATGCTGGAAGCGGCAGACAACAAGGACCGCTGGCTGGCCACGGTGGATCTGGCCAAGGGCCGCCTCACCACCCAACATCGTCTGCACGATGACGCCTGGGTCAACTACACCCACAACGAGTTTGGCTGGCTGGGCGCCGACCGCCTCTACTACCTGTCGGAAGAGAGCGGCTACTCCCACCTGTACGTTAAGCCGCTGGGGGGCACTGCCCGCGCCCTGACCTCCGGTCGCCAGGTGGTCAGCAACCTGACCCTGTCCCGCGACCAGCGCCACATCTACTACAAGGCCAACCCCAACCATCCCGGTCAGTACGAGGTGTTCCGGGTGGCGGTGGAGAGTGGCCAGGCGGAAGCGCTGACCGACCTGAAGGGGATGCTCGAGTACCAGCTGAGCCCGGATGAGCGCACTCTGCTGCTCGAGTACTCCAGCCGCACCCGACCACAAGAGCTGTACGTACAGCCCATCGGCGGGGCACCCCGTCCGTTGACCCAGACCGCCAAAGCGGCGTTCCTGGCCTACGACTGGCAGGCCCCGCAAGTGGTGGCCGTGCCCTCCAGCCATCAGGCGGATCCGGTGTACGCCCGGGTCTACCTGCCGACGGGGTTTGACCCCGCCAAGCGCTATCCGGCGGTGATCTTCAACCACGGTGCCGGCTACCTGCAGAACGCGCACTTTGGCTGGTCCGGTTACTTCCGGGAATTCATGTTCCACAACCTGCTGGCGCAACAGGGCTATGTGGTGATGGACATGGACTATCGCGGTTCCAAAGGGTATGGCCGTGACTGGCGCACCGCCATCTACCGCCAGATGGGCACGCCCGAAGTGCAGGACCTGGCCGACGGCGTCAACTGGATGGTGGAGAACGTCGCGGTGGATCGCCAGCGGGTGGGCACCTACGGTGGCAGCTACGGGGGCTTTATGACCTTTATGGCGCTGTTCACCCAGCCGGACCTGTTCCAGTCTGGGGCGGCCCTGCGGCCGGTGACCGACTGGGCGCACTACAACCACCCCTACACCTCCAACATCCTCAACACGCCGCAGGTGGACCCGATCGCCTACCAGCGCAGCTCTCCGATTGAACACGCCGAAGGCCTGCAGAAGCCGCTGCTGATCATGTCCGGTGTGCTGGACGACAACGTGTTCTTCCAGGACAGCGTGCGCCTGGTTCAGCGCCTGATTGAGCTGGAGAAGCCGATGTTCGAGACCGCCATCTACCCGGTCGAACCCCACGGTTTCCGCGAGCCATCAAGCTGGCTGGATGAATACCGCCGCATCCACCGGCTGTTCGAAGAGACACTTAAGTGACAAAAAAGGGGGCCCGGGAGGGGGCCCTTTTTTTTCGTCTTGGGTAAAGACTGTGCTTACAATGCAAGGCGTTAGAGCGAAACCAGGATGGAATATGGTGGATAAGGTGGAATCGGCTCCGACCCGGGAGAATCCGGACATCCGGGAGCGGTTCTACCAGTACCTGATGCAGGAGCGGGCGCTGTCCAAACCGAAGGCGCATCAGGCGTTGGTGGACGAATCAATCTGGCGTCACAAGCTGGCGGTGGAGCAGGACGCCCTGCTGGCCCGCTGGCAGGCACAGCGTGCCGAGGAGGAGGCCAGCGAGCTGGCCCAGAGCCAGTTTCTCAACCACTTCTCCCATCACCTGATTCATCGGCTTGCGGAACCGGCGGAGCTGGGGGCGGGCACGCCGTTCCGGCCAGAGCATTTTGAGCTGCTGGACCTGCTGATGTCGGACAATCCCGAGCCGGACCGCATTCTGGGGCTGATGGCCAACATGACCTGGCTGGGCAACGCCCTGCTCCGTTATATGAACAGTCCCAAGCGGCGTGACCCCCGGCGCAACGTCGTGTTTAACGATCCTCGGCTGGTGTTTCACTACCTGGGCATTGAGCCGGTGCAGCGGATCCTGCCTTGGCTGATCTTCCAGCACTGGGGGATGACCCACGATGAGGGGGTGGGTCTGCGTCGGCGCAAGTTGTGGCGTTTTGCCCGGCAACAGAGTGAGGCCGCCGAGGCACTGGCCAGGCGGGCAGGCCTGTCGCCCCAGAGCGCCCGTGTCCTCGCCCTGCTGCAGAACCTCGATGCGGTGATGCTGCTCCAGGTGGGCGCCAGCGAGTTTGCCAGCATGAAACAGCGCTGGCTGACCCAGGCCCGGGAGGAGGGTGCCAAAGCGGTGCACGAAGCCCTGCTGCCACTGCAACTGCCGGGGAAGCCCCTGGTGCACCTGATGAAACGCCCCGGCCATTGGGGCATGCGCCTGCTGGCCCACTGGTCACTGGCGGATTTGCCGCTCTACCGGGCGCTGGCGCAGTTGGCTTCCGAACCGCTCGATCCGATGAGCAGACTGGTCACCCAGTCGCAGGCGATCGCCATTCATCAAACCCTGCTAAAACGGCGACTGGCGTCCGAGGAGACCTTGGCTCAGTGGCTGGCTCAGCACCATTTATCCCGTCATCGACAAGGGCATAGCGAATAATTTCGCTGAATAGATGCGCACCAAATCAGCATAAGCCAGTCTAATTTTGTATACAGCGCCCTGGAGGGCGCCCCCTTAAATGCGATCTCCGTCATAATTTTGCCCAGTAAAACCGCTGGTTATTTGCCCGGTTATGGGGAAACCTTGTGACTGAGCGACATCTGCTGGCCTGAATAGAAGTGCAAAACTTGGAAAAATGCGGCTGTCAGTCAAATTTTGACTCGGGTTGTGTGTTTTTATACTGTTCGGCGTTATAGGAATGCTAATAACAAGCCGGGAACGCCACGGCAACCGGCAACGAGGAAGAAGCAATGAGTGGATCTGAAAAGCTGAATCGCGCCCTGTTTGATGACGTGATGGTGCCCAACTACAACCCGGCTGACGTGATTCCGGTACGGGGCGAGGGCAGCCGGATCTGGGACCAGTCCGGACGTGAATTCATCGACTTTGCCGGCGGCATTGCCGTGAACTGCCTGGGCCATTGCCACCCGGCCCTGGTTAAGGCGCTGAACGAGCAGGGCAGCAAACTCTGGCACCTGTCCAATGTGATGACCAACGAGCCGGCGCTGCAGCTGGCCAGGACGCTGGTCGACAGCACCTTTGCCGAGCGGGTGTACTTTGCCAACTCCGGTGCGGAAGCCAACGAAGCCGCCCTGAAGCTGGCCCGTCGCTATGCCCTGGATCACTACGGCGCCGACAAAGACCAGATCATCGCGTTCACTCAGGGCTTCCACGGACGCACCTTCTTCACCGTCAGCGTGGGTGGCCAGCCGGCCTACTCCGATGGCTTCGGCCCGAAGCCTGGCGGCATCGATCACCTGGCCTATAACGACATTGAAGGCTTCAAGGCCCTCATCTCCGATCGCACCTGCGCCGTGATGATGGAGCCGATCCAGGGTGAAGGCGGCATCGTGCCGGCGGACGCGGCGTTCCTGCGTCAGGTGCGCGAGCTGTGTGATCAGCACAACGCGCTGCTGATCTTCGACGAAGTTCAGACCGGCGTGGGCCGCACCGGCAAGCTGTACGCCTACGAGCACTACGACATCGTGCCCGACATCCTGACCACCGCCAAGGCGCTTGGTGGCGGTTTCCCCATCGCCGCCATGCTGACCACCGCCGACATCGCCGCCAGCCTGAAAGTGGGCACCCACGGCTCCACCTACGGCGGCAACCCGCTGGCCTGTGCCGTGGCCAACGCGGTACTGGGCGTGGTGAACACCGACGAGGTGCTGTCCGGCGTGACCCGTCGCGAAGCGATGCTGCGTGAGGGGCTGGAAGCGATCAACGCCAAGTACGACGTGTTCAGCGAAGTGCGCGGTAAAGGACTTCTGATGGACGCCGTGCTGAACGAGCAGTTCAAGGGCCGTGCCCGCGATTTCCTGGTGGCCAGCGTGGACGAGGGCCTGATGTGCCTGGTGGCCGGGGCCAATGTGGTGCGCTTTACGCCGTCTCTGGTGATTCCGGAAGCGGACATTCAGGAAGGTCTGGCTCGCTTTGAGCGTGCCGTCGCCAA
>CAZWED010000145.1:0-8057 GCA_964632645.1 uncultured Ferrimonas sp.
CTTTGTAGAGCTGCGCCCAGCTGTAGTCACCGTAGGTGCCCAGGTAACCGCCGGTCAGGTTCATCAGGCGGTACAGGCACTGCT
Organism: uncultured Ferrimonas sp.; assembly: GCA_964632645.1. Lineage (GTDB taxonomy): Bacteria > Pseudomonadota > Gammaproteobacteria > Enterobacterales > Shewanellaceae > Ferrimonas. The sequence continues at coordinate 85 of CAZWED010000145.1, forward strand.
TACCGGAGAAGCTGTAACCGGCACCGGAGTTGTAGGTGAAGTGGGTGGACTCGGGGCCGTAGGTTTTGCGCAGGCGGCCCAGCTCACCGGCTACGATGTCCAGCGCCTCGTCCCAGCTGATGCGCTCAAACTGGCCGCTGCCACGGGGGCCGACACGACGCATGGGGTACTTGAGGCGATCCGGCGCGTAGACGCGCTGGCGCAGGGAGCGGCCACGAAGGCAGGCGCGCACCTGATGGTTGCCATATTCGTCTTCGTGGGAAAAATCGGTTTCGATTCGGGTGATGATGCCGTCGCGGCTGTACACCTTAACCGGGCAGTTGGAGCCGCAGTTCACCAGGCAGGAACTCCAGTTCATCACTTCCGGACCGGAGGGTTTGGCTGGGGCGACAGGTTTGGCCGCGTCACGGTTGCAGCCGGTGATGGCCGCCGCCGCACCCAGGGCAGCGCTCATCTTAAGAAAATCACGGCGTTCCAGTTGCATGGATGATACCTCTTGGTTTGGGCGGTGTTCCGCCCTCGCTCACACGCAGATGCTGTGCATCGGGGCCGGGCTCCGAGGGGCAGGGGGTTCCTGATCCGGGGCGTGGCCTTCGGTGGGTCGCGCCTGCCCTTGTCCGGCTGGGTCCGCCAATCGGCGGTTTGGATTGGGTACGAGGATAGGTGTTGGGTGTGAATACGTTGGGAACGCTTTTTAACGGGTTAAGGCAAAAAATGAAAAAAGATGAACAACCTGTGGGATTTGGTGAGGCGGGTCACGAAAGTGGCGGTTTTCCCCTGAAAAACCGGAAAGATAACGTGTTGAAACTGTGATTTGCGTCGACAAAAAACGGCCCGCGAAGATCGCGGGCCGCTGTGGATAGGGGAGGGGGCTCAGAGGTAGGCGCGAAGAATGGGGCTCTGTCCGGCAACCACCTCGCCGTCCTGCTTCTCCAGGGATTTGACGTCTTCCATGTTGGCGATCACCACCGGCGTCAGCACGCTCTTGGCGTGGTTCTTCAGGTAGTCCAGGTCAAATTCGAGGATGGGGTCACCGGCGCTGACCTGTTGACCCGCTTCGGCCAGACGGGTGAAACCGGCGCCGCGTAACTCAACGGTATCGATACCGAAGTGGACAAACAGCTCCAGCCCCAGGGGGGATTCCAGCGAGAAGGCGTGGTTGGCGTCGAAGATCTGGCCAATGGTGCCGTCGATGGGGGCCACCACCTGATGGCCTGTGGGGTCGATGGCCAATCCGTCACCCACGATCTTTTCGGAGAACACCACATCGGGCACTTGCTCGATGGGCACCAGGCGACCGGATACCGGTGCCAGGATCACCACACCGTCTGCAGGAACCTCACGGTGGGCCATCATACGGCGTAATCGGCTGAAAAATCCCATGGGTGCTGACCTTCTAACGTCTGTGGGGAGGGCTTTGTGCCCCAATGTTAGCCGAAATTCATCTGCTCACACAATCATTTAACAGCGCCAGCAGATCACGTTTATGGGCACAGGCCAGGGCTTTGGCCAGCAGCGCTTTGCCTTCACTTTGGCGGTATTGGCGCAGTTGGTATTTGATTTCGGCGGTGCGCACCGGCGTGATGCTGAAGCTGCGTAACCCCATCGCCAGCAGCAGGGGGATTGCCCGCGGCTCGGAGGCCAGTTCGCCGCACAGCGACAGCGGCAGGTCGAGCGCCTTGGCCTGTCGGCTGAGCTGATGCAGCAAGCGGATCAGGGCGGGGCTGAGCTGCGGATAGATCGGGCTGACGCTGGCGTTGTTGCGGTCTGCCGCATAGCAATACTGGGCCAGATCATTGGTGCCGACACTGGCGAAATCCAGTTTGCCGGCCATCGCGTCCAGCATCAGAACGGCCGCGGGGGTTTCCACCATGATGCCCACCGGCAGTTCCGGGTTCATGGCCAGTTCGACCTTGACCTCGGTCAGCAATTTCAGCACCCCATCCAGCTCTTCCGGCAGGCTGATCATCGGCAGCAGCAGTTTTACCGGGAACTCCATCGCCAGGCGCACGATGGCGGCCAGCTGGGTTTTCAGACGCTCCGGCTGGGCCAGGCCGAGGCGAATCGCCCGCTGGCCCAGGGCCGGATTGGCTTCGGTCAGATTCAGGCCCGGTAAGGCTTTGTCGGCACCGAAATCGAAAGTGCGGATGATCAGCGGCGCGCCGTTCAGTTGCCGGGCGATGGCGCGGTAGAGGCTGTACTGGCGTGCTTCGTCCGGCCAGTCCCCTTCGGCCATGTAGAGAAACTCGGAGCGCAATAGGCCGATGCCGTCCATATGGTGCTGGGCCACCTTCTCCGCCTCCTCGACAGAGCCGATGTTGGCCCCCAGCCAGACCGGCTCCCCGTCGCCGGTGGCGGCCGGGTCGGTCAGGCAGGCGAGGTGCTTCTCCCGCCGCTGTTGCCACTGGGCCAGCGTGGCGCGAAACAGGGTCAGGTCGTCGTCATTGTTGGCGAGGGTCAGCTGCCCCTTGTCGGCGTCAAGCAACCCCGGCAGCGTGGTGAGGCGGGTGAGGGCGTCTGGCATCACCAGGGTGGGGATGCCGGCGCTGCGAAGCAAAATGGCGAGGTGATCGTCGACGTTGCCCCGCTCCAGCACCACTCCGCACAGGTGGGTTTTGGGCAGGCGAATGAATTCGGCGGCGGTGAGGTCGGGCACCACCAGCAGGGTGTCCTGTTCCAGATGCTCCGGCAGGCCGTGTCCCAGGCCACTGAGTCGGCTGGCAAGGCGCTCCCCAAGGCAGAAGATGTCGCGCCCCCGGTGAGCCAGGTGGGGGTCGTCCAGCTGTTCAAACTGACGGGCGTAGTCGGCAAAGACCCGTTGGCAGGCGTCATCGGCCCCCAGGCCCTGATCGATGGCCTGGTCGATCGCGTCGTGCAGTTCCGGGTCTTCCAGCAGCAGCCGGTCCGCTTCCAGCAGGGCGCGTTGGCTGTCGCTCAGGTCGGGCCGCTGGGCCAGTTGGGCGAGGGCATCGCATTCCTTGGCGAGTTGCGTCTTAACCCGGCGTTTCGGGTCGGCATCTGGCAGGGTGGTGCGAACCTGCGGGCCGGGACGACACAGGTGGAGGGTGCCCAGAGCGAGGCCGGGGCTGATGGCAAAGGCGGTGAAGACTTTCGACATTCCCTGTCTCTCCTGTGTCGGGGTGGTTGTCGCGTCAGTGTAGCTCTTGCAGGAGGGCCGCAATCGCTTCGACGGCCTGTTCCGCCCCGTCACCCTGGGCGCTGACCGTCACTTCCGCGCCCTGGCTCAGAGCCAGGGTTTGCAGCCGAAACAGGCTTTTGGCGCTGGCCCGACGGCCTCCGCACTCCACCAGAATGTCACAGGCATACTGCTGCGCGGCCTTGACCAGCAGGGCGGCCGGTCGGGTGTGGATGCCATGGGGGGCGGTAACGGTAACGGTTTTACGGTGCATAAAGGGTGACGACCAATCGATACGACAGTGAATGGGACGTGGTGGCGCCAAGGATACTGGCGCCACCGGATAGCGTCAAATCACCGTATCAGGCCTTGAACTGAGCCAACTGTTGGCGCAGCTGTGCGCCCATAGCGAGCAGTTCATCCGCGGCGCCCAGGTGGCTCTGTCCCGCCTTGGCCGCCGCTTCGGTCAGCTCCGCAATCACATGGACATTGCCGTTCACTTCGGCGCTGACCTGGCTTTGCTGCTCCGTTGCTGTGGCAATCTGGCCGTTGCGGTCCTGAATGGCGACCACCGCCTGAACGATGGCGTCGAGCGCCTCATTGGCCTCCTGGGCCTGGGCGGAAAGCGCCTGGAACTGATCCAGAGAGCTGCCTGCCGCGTCCGTCACCTGGTTCACGCCGCTCTGGATGTTGTCGACGATGGCGCTGATCTCGTTGGTGGATTGCTGGGTACGGGTGGCCAGTGCCCGCACCTCGTCCGCCACCACCGCAAACCCGCGGCCATGCTCGCCCGCCCGGGCGGCTTCGATCGCCGCGTTCAGGGCCAGCAGGTTGGTTTGCTCGGCGATGGTGCGGATCACCTCCAGAATTTGCCCCACCTCGGCGCTGTGGCGGGCGAGGTCATCCGCTGTGCGGGCGGTCTGGTTCAGGTCGCCGGCCAGGGAGTTCACCAGCTGGTGAGTGCCCTGAACCGCCTGACGGCAGTTGGCGACCTGATGATGCGCGCCGTCGGCGGCATCAGCGGCTTGCTGGGCGGACTGGGCCACCTCTTCGGTGCTGGCCAGCATTTCGGTCATGGCGCTGGCCACCGATTGCGTCTGCTGGTGCACCTGCTCACCGGTGGCCTGTGACTCGCCCGCTACCGTGGTCAGGCGGTGGGCGCTGTCGCTGACACTTTGCGACAGGGGCTGCAGCTCCTTGACCATGGTGGCGATTTTGCCGGTGAACTGGTTAAAGCTGTTGGCAAAGTGGGTGATCTCATCCTGCCCCGAGGTGTCGAGTCGGCGGGTCAGGTCGCCATCGCCGTTGGCGATCGCCTCCATGGCCTGAATGGCGTCGCTCAACGGGCGGGTAATGGAGTAGTTAAGCAGCAGAAACAGGGAGAGCAGCGGCAGAGCGAGGCAGGTCAGGAACACGATGTAGGTCTGGAGGACCGCGCCCATCTTCTGGTCCACCATCTCATCGTCCCCCATCAGCACCAGCATCTGCCCATCCAGCAGTCGGGCGCTGAGCCAAACGGTACGGTCACCCCGTTCGAACTCGGCGTCATAGGGGTTACCCAGCTTGACCCGGGCAAGGGCTTGCTTGAGTGGCTGCTCGCCGCCACCGGTTCGCCAGCTGTCCACGTCGACCGGCGCGCCCTCGCCCAACAGGGCGGTGCCGTTCAGGTCAAACAGCCAAAGCGGGTGCTCCCCGGGGGTGACCTGGCGCCAGCGGGCGTCATTCAGCGTGGTACCGGCCAGGGCAAGGGTGAGGGTGTCGGCCAGCTCTTCCACCTGGTGTTCGCGGTCATTGGCCAGTTGTGCCCGCTGCTCGGAAAGACCCAGGTAGGTGTAAACGAGCGTCCCCCCTGCTGCCAGTCCCAGCAGCGCCAGCAGGCGCAGCGAGATAGTGAGGCGTCGTAACAGCGCAATCATATCGGTCCCTTGATGGTTGTTATGCGTCCGCCCCATTAAACGAAACTGCGGGGGGAAACGGGTAGCGTTGCGATCAAATATTCATTAAAAACAATAAAAAAAGGGCGGTATTGCTACCGCCCCTTCGGGTTTTACGCCGGAAATGGGTTACTGAACGTTTTCCGCCTCGGTAAAGATGCCGGCAAACAGGGCGGTGGAGAGGTAACGCTCGGCGGAGGAGGGCAGAATCACCACGATGGTTTTGTCCTTGAACTCCGGCTTGGCGGCCAGCAGCTTGTTGACGGCCACAACGGCGGCGCCGGAGCTGATGCCTGCCAGGATCCCTTCCTCTTTCATCAGGCGGTGTGCCATCTCCATCGCTTCATCGTTGCTGACGGTGATCGCTTCATCCACCATCTCCAGGTCCAGGTTGCCGGGGATAAAGCCGGCGCCGATGCCCTGAATTTTGTGCGGGCCGGGGGTCAGCTCTTCGCCTTTCAGTGCCTGGCTGATCACCGGCGAATCGGCCGGTTCAACCGCAACGGTGTGGATCGCCTTACCCTTCTGGAGCTTGATGTAACGGCTGACCCCGGTCAGGGTGCCGCCGGTGCCGACGCCGGCCACAAACACATCCACTTCGCCATCGGTGTCGTCCCAGATCTCCGGGCCGGTGGTCTGCTCATGGATCTCCGGGTTGGCGGGGTTTTCAAACTGCTGCAGCAGCACGTAACGGTTCGGGTCGCTGTCGCGGATCTCTTCCGCTTTGGCAACGGCGCCTTTCATGCCTTTTGCACCGTCAGTCAGCACCAGATTGGCGCCCAGCGCCTTAAGCAGCTTGCGGCGCTCAAGGCTCATGGTGTTGGGCATGGTCAGGGTCAGCGGGTAGCCACGGGAGGCGGCAACAAAAGCCAGGGCAATGCCGGTATTACCGGAGGTGGGCTCGATGATCTCCTTACCCGGACCCAACAGCCCCTTCTTCTCGGCGTCCCATACCATGTTGGCCCCGAGACGGCACTTCACGCTGAAGGAGGGGTTACGGGCTTCAATTTTCGCCAGCACCTTACCGTCGGTGACGCGGTTCAGGCGCACCAGCGGGGTATTGCCGATGGAGAGGGAGTTGTCGTCGTAGATCTTTGCCATGATTGCGTTCCTGCCAAATGGAATGAGGGCGCGGAAAATCATACCGCGCAGATAGGGCTTAGCTTAATCCTTGAAATGATGCGAGGAAGTGTTTGTTCGTTATGCCTTATTCCCGAAGGTAATTACCTTAAGACTTTTTATAAACAGTGACTTGAAACTCGTCCCGCCGGGATGGCGAAGGCGTAACACTGTGTTAACGTGACCCGATTAACTCAGGAAGGAGCCTGTTGTGAGCCGCCGCGACGATCCCAAGGACATCATCACCCCCGATGCGTTTCAAATTCACCCCGGGCTACTGAACCGACCGCTGGCCTCGCCCTGGCGCCGTGGCATCGCCATGCTGATTGACCTGCTGGTGGTCGCTATGGTGACCGAATCCGATGGTCTGATCTTTGTGATTCTGGTGCTCGCCACCTGGCGCCTGCGCAAACGCCAGTGGAAAGCCGGAACCTGGGCCCTCTACCTGCTCTATTTCTTACTGGCGGCCTCCCTGGTGCCGCCCATTGTGAAATGGGCCGGCGATCTGGGTCAGCCCAAACCGGAGGCCATCCACAGCACCGCCGAGTTAAGCGCGTCAGAGGCATTGAGGGCGACCGGTGGCGCCGTGGCACTCATTAAGATTGAGCTGTGCGAAGACGCCCAGTGCGTACGCCAACACCTGGAAGGCCTGTCGGAACTGGTGCCCGTGATGGATCTGGACGAGCGCCGCGAACTGGCCGACGAACTGCTTAGCCAAATCCCGGCGGATGAGCGTGAGGCGCTGCAAACTCCGTTGAGGGCGGCGCTAAACCTGACCCCGAAAGCCGTAGCGTCAGAGGTGGTGGCAGAACAGGGAGCCACCATGCAGGGCACCGCCGAAACCGTCCCCGAGCCTGACCCCGTGGCCGAACTGCAGGCCCAACTGGAGAAAGAGAAGGCCCGCCGCGTCAGGCTGGCACAACAAATTGAAGCCATGGAAGAAGTGGGTACCAGTCCGTTTGCCTGGCTCAAGGGGACAGCCAAGGACCTCGGCCTCGGCTTCGGTTTGGCCGCCTTCTACTTCACCGTATTTGTCGCCTGGTTTGACGGCCAGACCGTAGGCAAAAAGCTGACCCGCTGCCGGGTGCGCCAACTGGATGGCACCCCCATCTCCCTGTGGGACGCGTTTGGCCGTTATGGTGGTTACAGCGCCGGCGTCGCCACCGGCCTGTTGGGCTTTATTCAGATTTTCTGGGACCCGAATCGTCAGGCAATCCACGACAAAATCTCCGCCACCGTAGTGGAAGACCTCCGACCCAAAGCCGTGCTGGATGCCCGCCGGGCCGGCAAAGTGCGCACGATGGAGCAAAGTGCCTGAGCTAAGGAAAGAGGCAGACCGAGGCCGAGTCCGCCAGAGCAGGGGGCGCGACCCGCGATGCGCCCCCTCTGGGCCTGTCGCGCTCGTGCCGTTGACTGATGCCTGAAGATTGCGGCATTGCGATCTGGCCACAGCGTGCTGCCTGTGACGAACGGTTTGAAGGGCAAGTGATGACAGGCACTCAATAATGGTCACGGCTTTTTAAGTTATGCGGGCAGTGAGGTAATGTGCTGAATGATACTGACCGGAATACTCAGCGACTGATTCATATGAATGGTGGGGTCTTAGATTCTACCCCTTACCGGGCAGTGGGTTATGCATTACACGCACAGTCTAGGTTCGTTGCTGAGGTGCTTGAATGAGTGGCCGCTATGGCGCCAGTACCAGTCATTCGCTGTCTAAACGCACTTTCACCCGGTGGATTCTCTGTTTGACCCTGCGAATAGCCCAAATTGGCACCTAAGGC
>CAZWED010000146.1:0-8054 GCA_964632645.1 uncultured Ferrimonas sp.
AGCCTCCACAGGACCGCGCCATGAAGCTGATCAAACGCTACCCCAACCGTCGCCTCTACGACACCGAACTGAAGCGCTACATCACGCTGGCGGACGTCAGGGATTACATCAAGGCGTACCAGAGTTTCGAGGTGGTGGATTCCAAGACCGGCGCACCGTTGACCCGACAGGTGCTGCTTCAGGTGCTGACGGAGATGGAAAGCGAAGGGCACGCTTCGGTACTCACCGACAAGTTTCTGGAGGAGATCATCCGCCTCTATGACAGCCGGATGAGCGGCATGGCCGGGCAGTGGCTGGAGCAGGCCATGGTCAGTTTGTTGTCACAACAGCAGCAGTGGCAGCAGGAGCTGAAACGGATGCAGGAGTTCAATCCCGCACAGCTGTTTGGGGCCTTTTTCAACCCGATGGGCGACCGCGACAAAAAGTCCTGAAGAGCGGAGGCCGTCAATCCTGTCTATAGGCCTGGTGCACACTTTTTGCCTACCAGGATTCATCCTCGGGTGACCCACTTTCACCTGGGGCAAATTTTCGCCAAACAACTGGTCTGCAGTGTTTTCTTCTTGAGCGTACCCCTATAATCCGCGCGTTTTTTTTCATAGGACGTTTGAGATGAAAAAGCTTGTACTGACCGCGGTGGCCGTTGCCCTGACCGCGACCTCCCTGACTGGCTGTATGGGCCAGATGGGCGTATCCGCCGCCGTAACCAAAGCCAACCTGACCGTGGTTGACAACCGCTATGGCCGCGCTGGCCTGTTTATGCTGATGAGCCCGGTTTACGGCATCGCCAGCATGGCTGACCTGTTCGTTTTCAACACCATCGAGTTCTGGACCGGCACCAACCCGATCACCGGCCGCTCTCCGGCGGTTGTCGATATGCCGGTTGATGCCATCTTCAAGGTAAACCAGCATCTGGACTCCTCCCTGACCGAGAACCCGAACCTGGATAAGAAGCTGCAGAGCAACGCCAGCCCGGTTGAGCGTATTCAGCTGAAGTACATGGACCAGGACAGTGCCCGCATGAACCTGTTCCACCAGGACGGCAGCGAAAGCCAACTGCTGGGTCAGCGCCAGGGCGACCGCGTTGAGTTCAGCCTCAACGGCGAAGCCATCGCGACCGTATCCGTTGCGGAACTGCAGGCTTACGTCGACAGCCGTCAAAGCTGATCGACCGACGCGAGATAACCGGGGCATGCCCCGGTTTTTTTGTGCCGGTTGCTCGGGGCTACCGGTTGCGGCGGGCTGCGCCCCTCATCCGCTCTGGATGGGCCATCGGGGGCGTCAATAGGGTCATCAGCGTGTCAAATGATCCCGTTATGCTGTCGGGCAGTGTGCGCCAGATGCGCTTTACTTACTGATGGCAATGTCCCGGTGACAAGGAGCTTTCATGACCTTTACGGAGTTTGATATCGCGGTCCGGCTGACGGACGAGACTGACCTGGCCGATGACGCCCGCCCCGATGCCGCGGACGCCAGCATCGAGCTGTCGTTGCAGTCGGTGATGGATCAGGCCGATAACTGGCCCGGCATGGCACAACTGCCACAACGGCTGACGGCGTGACGTCCGGCCGCCATGCGGCACAAAAAAAACACGGCCTTATGGCCGTGTTTTTGATCCCGACGCGGGTGTCCGGCTACGGGGTATCGGGGATGGGCTCCGGCCGGTAATGCTCCGGACTCAGCCTGGCCATCTCCGGCAGCACGGTGCCGATGGCGATGGAGGACCAGGTGCCGCTGATGATGCCGACAAACAGCGCAATGGCAAAGCCGTGCAGCGAGGCACCGGCGAAGATCCAGACCGCTGCGACGGTGGTCAGCGTGGTGCCGGAGGTCACCATGGTGCGGGAGAACGTCTGGCGCACGGCCGTATCGTTGATGCGGGTCAGCGGCCAGTCCGGTTTGGCCAGCAGCAGTTCGCGGATCCGGTCGGAGAGCACAATGGAGTCATTGAGCGAGTACCCCACCACCGCCAGCACGGCGGCCAGCACCGTCAGGTTAAACTCCATCTGGGTCAGGGCGAACAGGCCCAGCACCATCACCACGTCGTGCAGCAGTGCCAGCAGTGCCCCGGAAGCCAGTCGCCATTCAAAGCGATACCAGAGGTAGAACAGGATGGCGAGCATGGAGAACAGCACGGCCAGTCCGCCGGTTTCCGCCAGCTCCTGTCCGACCTGCGCGCCCACCACGCTGGAGGCGATCAACTGCACGTCGGGGTCCAGCCCCTGCAACACCGAGAGCGCGGTAACGCCGTCGTCGGCCTGGGGAGCGACCGGGCCGGTGCGGATCAACCAGCGACCGGGCTCTCCGGCCTGCACCAGGCTGACGCTTTCTGCCATCGCCTGCTCGAGACGCTGGGTCAGTTCCGGCCCGCTGTAGCGGGGATCCAGCTTCACTTCGGTGATCACGCCACCGGTGAAATCCATGCCCCAGTTGAGCCCTTTCACCCCCAGCGCCAGCAGCGCTGCCACGGTGAGGGCGAGGGAAAACAGCGCCGTCAGGTAGCGCCAGTGAGTGAGCGAACGCATGTTGAATCTCATATGGTCACCTTGCGACGAGCGTCTTGACCCCAGACCAGATTGATCAGGGCGCGGGAGAGGAATACCCCGGTGAAGAGGCTGGTCATCAGCCCCAGTCCCAGAGTCAGTGCAAAGCCCTGGATCGGGCCGTTGCCAATGGCGTACAGCACCAGGGCGGTGATCATGGTGGTGAGGTTGGCGTCCCAGATGGTGGTCAGGGCGCGATCAAAGCCCAGGTGTATGGCCCGGGCCAGGCTGTGGCCCTGGCGCAGCATGTCCCGGATCCGTTCAAAGATCAGCACGTTGGTGTCCACCGCCATCCCCACCGTCAGCACCAGGCCGGCAATACCGGGCAGGGTGAGTACCGCCCCGGGAAGCAGCGCCATCAGGCCGAACAGGGTGATCAGGTTGGCCACCAGCGCGACGTTGGCCACCCAGCCGAGACGGCGATACCACAACGCCATAAAGAGCAGGGTGGCGCCCATGCCCACCGCCAGCGCCTTAAAGCCGTTCTCGATGTTTTCCGCGCCCAGGGTCGGGCCGATGGTGCGCTCTTCCACGATCACCACCGGCGCGGTCAGGGAGCCGGCACGCAACAACAACGCCAGTTGCTGCGCTTCCGCCATTGAGCCACTGCCGGTGATCACAAAGCGGCTGCCCAGGTGCGCCTGAATGGTGGCGACGCTGATCACTTCGGTGTCCACCACCGAGCGGCCCTGCGCGTCCTGCCGGTATTCGCTGAACGCGGTGGCCATGGGGTAGCCAATCTTATTGCGGGAGAAGTCGGACATCATCCGGCCACCGGCGGCGTCCAGTACAATCTCCACCTGGGGCTGGCCCATCTGGTCCAGACCGGCTCGGGCGTTGATGATGTGCTCGCCGGTCAGCACCGGCAGGCGTTTCACCGATACGGTGCCGCCCTGGGCCAGGGGGAGGGTTCTGCCCAGAACCGCCTCATCAACGTTCACTTCGTAAAACGCCAGACTGGTGGTGGCGCCGATCACCTTTTTCGCCGCCACCGGATCCTGCACGCCCGGCAGCTCAATGCGGATGCGGTTGCTGCCCTGGCGCTGGACAACGGCTTCGGTGATCCCCAGCTCTTCGATGCGGCTACGTAGGATCTGCAGGTTCTGCTGTACGGTCAGGCGGGTCAGTTCCTCTACGGCTTCCGGTTTCAGTGCAAAGCTGAGGGCGTCGCCCTGGCGGCGAACCTGCCAGTCGGGGTAGTCACGCTGGGCCAGGGTGATGGACTGGTTGCGCTGGGCGTCATCCAGCGGCCCGGTGCTGACGCTGTGGTCGGCCTGGGCCTGGGCCCGGACACCTCGAACGCCACTGCGCAGGGACTGCAGCAGCCCCTGTTGTTGGGCGGCAAATACCGGGTCCATGTCCACGTCCAGCAGGAACTGCACGCCGCCGCGCAGGTCCAGACCGAGGCTCATCGGAGCAAAGCCCATCTCCAGCAGCCATTGCGGCGCGGCCGGGCGTTGCGACAGGGCAAGACTGTCCTCGGGGCCAATCCAGGCTTTCAGCGCAGCCTGGGCGGCGAACTGGCCGTTGGGGTCGGCCAGGACAATCTGGGTCTGATCGCCGTTCTGGACGACGGACTTGACGGCAATGCCCTGGGATTCCAGGTATTGCTGGGTGCGTTGGGCGTCCTTCGGCTGCTGCCAGTGGACGTCAATGGCCGCGTCTTCGCCATACCAGCTTGGCAGGGCGCTGAGGGTCATCACCACCAGGGTGACGAGCAGCACGACGTACTTCCAGGCGGGATATCGGTTGATCACCGCCGAGGTTCGGGAGTGTGGTTTCATCATGTGTCTCTGCAAGAGGCCTTTGGGGCCGTCAGGGCGCACTCAGGCGGGCCGGAAGGCGGCGACGCGGGTGCGCGTTGCCCATGCGCGAATCAGGGCGCACGGGAGTGTGTCCGGCATGGAGTGCCGGGGCAGAGTCAGGCGATGAGGGGGCGGGGGCTGCGGTGGCAGTAGAGCTGGTTGCTCTCTTTCCAGCCGCCCAGCCGGTTGCGGGGCGGGCGGATCTTCAGGTGCCAGTCCAGTTGCGGAGAACGAGGTTCGATGTAGCCCCGTTGCAGCTCCAGCGCAACGGGCACCGCCAGTTCCAGCAGCAGTTCATAATCGGGCTCCGGCAGGGGAGCCTGGCGTTGGAACAGTTGCAGCAAGCGGGGGGAGGTGAACAGACCCCATTCCACCTGCGGCGGCGCATCGTGGGCGTCCTGGGTGCCGGTGAATACCGGCGGCTGGCCCGGATGGAAGTCGGTTGAGGGGTGCGCCAGGGCCTGGGCAGTAAAGCCCATCACCAGTGACAGCAGCACGATTCTCAACAGATCCACGGGTAGCCCGACGTCCAATTCAAAGGGAGGGCCAGTATAGCCGCGGAAATGACAGAGAAACAGGGGGAATTTACGTGTTACGCACAAGCGGTGACCCATGTCTCGGTAGCTGCAGCAACGCGGTGACCAGTGCCGAAAACGCCAGCAGGCTCCACTGGGGCGGATGCCACGGCAGGCTGTAGCGACACAGCGCCAGGGCACCGAAGTAACCCAGTATCGTCAGCTGCAGGTAATGGCAGCCTCCGGCGCAAATGGGCTGGCGCAACAACAGCTGTCCCAGGGTTAACCCCATCAGGCCAAACCCCAGCACCACCAGGCCGACCAGCAGGAACGAGAGCCACACCCAGACCGGTGCCCATCCCAGCACCTGCGCTGACTTGGCCGGGCCGGACCAGAGCGCATCCCAGCTGATGGCCAGCAGCAACGGCCAGCTTATTCCGGTCAGCTTGTCCGGAGGGGTCACCGGCTGACGGAGGGTGGCCAGGTAAAAATGGCCAATCAGCCCTGCGGCAATGACCCCAAGCACCGGCAGCAGGGCGGGCATCCAGCGAGCCGAGAAGAACGTCAGCAGGTAGCCGGCCATCGGGAACAGCGTGTGGGTGGCGGTAACGCCGGCCAACCACTGGCGGCGGGCGCGGCGGGGCAGAGCCGCCGCGCCGGCACTGGCCAGGGCCACATCGGCGCCGATGCCGGCCCCCATTGCCAGGCCGCTGACCATAAACAGCTCCGGTGCCATCAGGGTTGCGCTCCCGCCGTGGCAGGGGAGAGCCGGGCGCCTGCCGCCCGCCAGTCCAAACGCAAGTCGTAACGGTGATGATGGGTGGTGGGCAGGGGCACCGCATCCGGGTCTACCTGCCGATAGACGTTGCGGGCGGGCGTCAGCACAGCATCACGTCCATAGAGGTAGCTCTGCTCCTGAACGATAAGCCGGTACGCCTTGTTGAGGTCTCGCGCCCGCTGTGCCGAAGGCAGGATCAGGGCGCCCAGGTGAGGAGCGGCGCGCACTTTATCGGCGTCAAGCGACCCGTCGGGACGGAACCAGCGCTGCAGCATCTCCCGGTTCTGGCGGAACTCGTCGCCGCCGCCGACCCGGCTCAGGTAGGTCAGGTACTCCCCCTGGGTTTCGCCGCGCACCGGCACATCCTGTTGCACATTCAGGTCCAGATAGCCCCATCCCGGGGCCCCATCGAGCTTGCGGGCGAAGGAGAACACCTGATCGATGGTGGTGCCGATGGTTTTGTGACAACCGTTGCAGAACGCCAGCTCCTGGGGATGCTGCTGGCGCAGTTGTCCCTGCTCATCTTCAATGTGGGCATCCAGCGTCCAGCCGAAGTTGTTGGCCAGCCCCCGGTCGCCATGGAAGGTTGACTGCGGCAACTGCTCAAACACCTTCTCTTTGTGTTCGGTGTAGTACGCGGAGCGCAGCTGCAGCGGTGTCGTGTCCCGATGTTTGCGCATGTAGCGCACCTCCTTCATGCGGGGCGCCGGACCGATCTGACCGGACGGCCCCTCGTGCAGGTAACGCACCGTGTGCAGCAGTTCGGTGCCGGCGGGGTAGAGCATGGCGGTCACCGGTTGATCGGCAGCGTCGCCAAGGTAGTGGGCCTGATGGGGCAGATGGTGGATGGCGTCCGACAACACGCCGTCGCCGTTCAGGTCGATGCCGGCCCGGCGCTCGGACAGGCCCGGTACGCTGAGCTGGTCACGCTGTTTGATCGCCATCTCCAGCAGGCTCAGGTTAGCCAGGTAGAGATCCCGGCTCTCCCGCCCCTGATGTTGGCGAAACGGCGCGGGCAGGCGGATCATCACGTCCCCTGCAGAGCCGTTGGTGGGCCAGAAGGTGCTGGGAAACGGCTTGTAGTTAAAGGCCACCCAGTGGCTGCCGTCCCGGGCAAAACCCTGGGTATCGAAGGCGCGTTCGGGGTAGGCGAGATCGCGGATCTCCGGTATCGCGCCCTGCCAGTCACCGGCTTTGAGCCGGGCGATCCAGGGGGTGTAGTTGTCCTGCGATACGTACTGTTCGATGTCGCTGTCGCTCATCCGGGCCATGGCGTCGCGCCGGTCTCGGAACAGGTTTTGCCAGTGGTTGTTGAAGCCCAGATCGGAGAACTCGTAGCGGCCCTGCAGATCGCCATCGTTCATGACGTTGGGGCGATCGTCGCTGTAGCTCTGGTGGCAGACGTAGCAGGGGTTATAGCGGCCCTCGGTACGGGTGTAGCACTGGGGCGGAATCACCGACTCGCCGTTGTAGAGCACCTGCTGTTCGAGGTAGGCCCGGGCGGGAATGTCATCACGAAGGGCGAGCGGCAGTGGGTCCTGGGCGAACGCCGGCAGGGCCAGTACAGAGAGCAGGGCAAAGCGGATTGATTTCATAGAGGTAGTCTGTAAAGCGCGCCGGAACGGAGGCCGCTCCGGCGCTGGGTCACGATTACTTGTTGACGGGGCGGTACAGCCACAGGGTGTTGTTGACCTGGAAACCGTCTTCGCCAATGAGGAGGCGACCGTCTTCCATCACCGCAACGTTGTCCGGCTGGGACAGCTGGCTGACATCACAGCGTTCTGCGCCGGTCAGGCTGTCGCGGTAGGTGCCACCCATGATGACCGGGTCGATACGGCTGACGTCGTAGCCGGCCTCAAGCGGCATGCGGTATACGCCTCCGCAATCTTTGACGCGGCTGGACAGCGCGATGTCGCCTTCGTCGTCGATCATGGTGTTGTCCATGTCCGCGATGGCGAAGTAGACGTAAGCCCGGGTGACGTCCTCTCCGAGGATCCGATCGACGCCGTCCACCGCTTCCTCGGCGCGCTTGGCGTTGATGTTGATCCCTTCCAGCTTGCGGAACTCCGCAGTGGCGCCTTTCAGATTGGCGGCCTGGCGGGATTCCAGAAAGACCACCCGATCATCCATCGGCTGCCCGGCGGTCACCGGGTTGCCGCCCTCTGCAACGGTTGGGTAGGTGGCGGCGCCGTCGGCCCAGGCCTGCACATCCGCCAGGGTCAGGTAGCTGGACTGGTCCTCAACATAGTCACTGGTGTCGATGTCATCAAAGGCCGCGATCCAGGCTTCCACTTCGTCATTGTTGGCGCTGCCCATCTCAATCCATTCAACATCGAAACCGGTGGTCTGGGGTTCGTTGCTGCCCGCGTCCTGGGTCAGTTTGGCAGCGTACAGGGTGCCGGAACTCAGATCACCC
>CAZWED010000147.1:0-8019 GCA_964632645.1 uncultured Ferrimonas sp.
GGAGAAATGATGCTGAAACAAGGGCTGATCTGGGCTTTGGTGCTGAGCGCTGCCGTCTGGGGTGGCGGGTGGCTCAGGGGCCTGGCCATGACGCCGGTGGGGGAGATGGCCCCGAGCAGTGAGGTGGTGGGCTGGCAGGGGGGACAACAACGTCTGCCGCAGCCAGGAGGCGCCCAGCTGTTGTACCTGTTCGCGCCCTGGTGTGCGATTTGCGATGTCACCATCGACAGCGTGGCGGCGTTGCAAAACGATGGGCGGGATGTGCATCTGGTGGCGCTCTCATACAGTGGTCGTGATGAGATGGCCGCGTTTCTTGAAGGCCACCCGGACCTGGGACCGGTCTGGCTGGGCGACGACCAGCTGGCAGCGCGATACGGGGTGCCGGCCTTTCCCGCCTACGTGATCATTGACGACGAGGGCAGGGTGCTGGCCCGTCGGGTCGGTTACCTGCCCGGTTGGGCCCTTCGGGCGTACCTCGCATGGTACGGCGTTTGAGTGACCTCACTCACGCTTTACTGTAACCACGGTGCGCCCTATAGTGGGCGCTCAGACATCAACAGGGAGTGCCCAATGGCGTTGATACATTGTCCGTCGTGTGCCAAACGCATCTCAGACAAAGCCCCTTTCTGTCCCCACTGCCAGTTTGCCCGAACCGACGATCCGGAATCCCTGGAGCGGGCGCAACGGATCCGGCAGATCAAGCACAACCAGAGCCTGATGACCCACAGTTTTCTCGCCCTGTTCGCCTTTGTGGGCGGATTTGGCCTGTGGTGGTGGGGCGGCGAAGCCGCTGAGGGCTGGCGTGCTCCGGTGGGCATTGGCCTGATGAGCCTGGGGTTCATTGGGTATCTCGTCACCCGGGTGCGCATCCTGCTCGCCAAAAGGAGAACAACATGAACTGGCAAGCGATGGTCGACAGCCTGACCCCCGAACTGGTTGCCCGACTGCAGGCCGGCGTCGAGACCGGCAAATGGCCCGATGGCACCGTGCTGACCGAACAGCAGCGTGATTCGGCCATGCAGGCAGTGATCGCCTGGCAGGCCAAACACGGCAATCAGGATCAGCACCTGACCGTGGGTCCGGATGGCAACATCATCCACCTCTCCAAGGCGGAACTGAAACGCCAGTTCCGTGAGGCGCCCCTGGCGCGGCTTAAGCCGGAGGAATGAGAAAAGGCGCCAGAAGGCGCCTTTTTTTATGCAAGGAATCCCGCGTTTACTGGCTCAGTTCGCCGCGCAATGGCGTTTGCATCAGTTGCCGGCGTGCTTCAAAGCTCAGGTCCTGCGACAGCAGGTAGTGCAGTTTCGCCAGCGCCGCTTCGGTGGTCATATCAAACCCGCTGATGACGCCACAACGGGACAGGGCGTTGCCGGTGGCGTAGCCTGACATATTGACCTTGCCCTGCAGACACTGGGTCAGGTTTACCACCAGGATCTCCCGCTCACAGGCCTCTTTCAGCAGCGAAAGCAGGTCCTCCCGCTCCGGCGCGTTGCCCACCCCAAACGACAGAAGAATCAGCGCCTTGACCGGCTGACGCAACAGGTTGGCGATCACGTCTGTGCTGATGCCGGGGTAGAGGGTGACCACGCCGATGGGCTGGGGAATGATCGGGTGCACCAGCAGAGGTTTGCCGGTGGGCCTGGCCAGAGTGGTGTCGCCAAGGCGGATCTCGATGCCGGCCTCCAACAGCGGTTTCAGATTGGGACTGTCAAACGCCGCAAAACCGTCGGCATGCACCTTGGTGCTGCGGTTGCCCCGAAGCAGTGTGTTGTTGAAAAACAGGCAGACTTCGGCAATGGGGTAGTTGGCGGCAATGTACAGAGCGTTCAGCAGGTTCTGCTGGCCGTCAGAGCGCAGCTGCGCCAACGGGATTTGTGAGCCGGTTACGATCACCGGCTTCTCCAGGTCCTCCAGCATGAAGGAGAGGGCCGATGCGGTAAACGCCATGGTGTCGGTGCCATGCAGGATTACAAAGCCGTCAAACTCGTCGTAGTGGGCCTGAATGTCGTCCGCAATCTGTTGCCAGTCGTGGGGGCTCATGTTGGAGCTGTCGATCAACTGGTCATACTCGTGGATGTCGAACTCCGGCATCTCCGGGCGGTGAAACTCCGGGTTGGCGTTGACGCTTTCGGTCAGAAAGCCCGCCACCGGCGCGTACCCGTTTTCGGTACGCTGCATGCCGATGGTGCCGCCAGTGTAGGCCACGTAGATCCGTTTTCTTTGCATGTTCAGGACTCTTGGGTCGTGTTGATGGCGGGATTATAGCGGTGGGGGGCGCAAAAGAAAGCCCGGCTTGGCCGGGCTTTGTTGTTGACGGTGCTTGGATTAACCGAGCGGTGCGCACTCCAGACACAGCAGGTAGCGGTGGTTGGGGTCATCCAGCTGCAGCTGGGCTTCCAACGGCGCAGTCAGGGCATCCAGAACCTTTTGCCATTGCGGAGTGGCAACCTCAGGCAGGTAGCCGCCGGCGGCCCCCAGGAACTGCTGGAGCATCTCCTGTTCGGGCGTCAGCTTGGGGCCGATAACCCGGGTGTCGTACTCCTCCAGCTGGGCGAGGGTGGCTGCGGTGGCGATGGCATCGTCCAGCTCACCCATTTCGTCCACCAGCCCGTTCTCCAGAGCGGCCTTACCGCTCCAGATGCGCCCCTGGGCGATGTCGTCGACCTGCTCAAGGGGCAGGTTGCGCGCACTGGCTACCAGTTGGATAAAGTCCTGGTAGCCCTTGTCGAGACTTTGCTGCACCAGGCGTTTAAAGCCATCCGGAAGCGGACGCAGCACACTCAGGCCGGCCATCTCCGTGGTGCCCACACCGTCGGCGTGGATGCCCAGGGCCGCCGCGCTCTCTTCAAAGGTGGTGATCAGGCCGATGATGCCGATGGAGCCGGTAATGGTGGACGGCTGGGCAAAAATGCGGTCCGCGTTGGCGGAGATCCAGTAGCCGCCGGATGCGGCGACGGAACCCATGGACGCCACCACCGGCTTGCCGGCAGCCTGGAGCGCCAGCACTTCCTGGCGGATCTGTTCCGAGGCGTAGGCGCTGCCGCCGCCACTGTCGACACGAAGCACCACCGCCTTGACCTTGTCGTCTTCGCGGGCTTCGCGCAGCAGGCGGGAGGTGCTGATGCCGCCAATGGTGCCGGCGGGCTGCTCACCATTGAGGATGGTGCCCTTGGCGACGATGATGGCGATCTGGTTGTCACCCTGGGGTTCAAGCAGAGGACGCACATGGGCCAGGTAGCCATTCAGACCGATGGCGTTGATGGCGTGCTCGTCATCGCTCTTGGTGCCGAACCGCGCGATCAGGGCGTCCCGCATCTCAATGTCGGTTTTCAGCACATCCACCAGCCCTTTGGTAAGGGCCAGGCGGGCCATGTCGCCGTCTACCGCTTCCAGATCGGCATTGAGCGTTTCCAGAGTCGGGGAGAACAGGGCAGGGTCCAGTTCGCGGTTGGCGGATACGGTGTCCACGTAACGGCCCCACAGGTCGGTCAGTACCGCCTGATTGGCTTCCTTGGCTTCCTCTGACATGTCGTTACGGGTGTAGGACTCGGCAAAGGACTTGTACTTACCAACGCGGAACAGGTGGGTGTTCACCTTGAGTTTTTCCAGCGCCTCTTTGTAGTAGACCCGATACATGCCAAAGCCATCGATGGAGACCACGCCGCCGGGGTTCAGCTGGATCTCGTCGGCAAAGCTGGCGAGGAAGTAGTTGCCCTGATCGAGCCATCCGGCCTGGGCGATCACTGGTTTTCCGGACGCTTTAAAGCGCTCCAGAGCCTGTCCCACCTCTTCCAGTTTGGCGAGGCCCCCGCTCATCTGGCCGGGTTGCAGCACGATGCCCTGGATGCGGTCGTCGCTGGCGGCTTCCTCAATCGCCATCAGCAGGTCCGCCATCAGGATCTCTTTGGGCCGGTCATTGCCCTGGCCGGTGATCAGTTCCATCGGGTCGATGGGGCGTTTCTGTTCCACCAGGATGCCGTCCAGCTTAAGCACCAACGCGCCGCCATCCGGCACCGGCTCAAGTTCGTCGCCGCTCAGGGCGACAATCACCAAAGCGAGCACGGCAAAAAACACCAGATTGACGATCACCTTGCGTGTGGTGTTCAACAGGCTGGCGATAAAACGAAAAAGTCGTTTAAACAGTGAAGGTTGAGTCGACATGCGTTGCCTTCCGTAGAGTGTCTCCACTCTATGCTATCTCATGCGATTGAAATGGGGGAGGCTGAATTTGAACGGTTTTGTAAGGCTTTATATGTCGGTTAGGAGGAGCAGTGGCTTGTGATGGCGGTCACATCGGGATAGTCTTGAACAAACGTTTGAAATAGGTGTTTAAGGATGAGCAACTCCTACCCCAATATGCTGGCGCCCCTGGATTTGGGTTTCACTCAACTGAAGAATCGGGTCCTGATGGGCTCCATGCACACCGGACTGGAAGAGGAGAAGGGTGGGTTTGAGAAATTGGCGGCGTTTTATGCCGAGCGGGCGAGGGGAGGTGTGGGGCTGATCGTCACCGGCGGCATTGCCCCCAACTTCCGTGGTCGCCTCTCTCCCCACGCCAGTCAACTGAGCTTTTCCTGGCAGGTGGGCAAACATCGCAAGGTGACCGACGCGGTGCACCAGGCCGGCGGGAAAATCTGCCTGCAAATCCTTCACTCCGGTCGCTACGGTTACCATCCGTTCTGCGTCAGCGCCAGTCCGGTAAAGTCTCCAATCTCCCCCTTTAAGCCCAAAGCACTGAGCGAGGGCGGCATTAAGCGCACCATTAAGGACTACGCCAACTGCGCGCGACTGGCCCGCAAGGCCGGCTATGACGGGGTGGAGTTGATGGGTTCCGAGGGCTACCTGCTGAACCAGTTCCTCTGCCGTCGCACCAATGAGCGAACCGACCAATATGGCGGTTCGCTGGAAAACCGGGCGCGCTTCCCCCTGGCCATGGTCCGGGCGGTTCGTCAGGCCGTTGGTTCCGATTTCATCATCATCTTCCGCCTGTCGATGCTCGATCTGGTGGAAGGCGGTAACGACTGGGAAGAGGTGGTGCAACTGGCCAAGTGGCTGGAGGAGGCCGGCGTTACCATCATCAACACCGGCATCGGCTGGCACGAAGCCCGCATCCCGACCATTGCCACCAGCGTGCCCCGTGGGGCGTTCAGCTTTATTACCGAGCGTCTTCGCAATGAGGTGAAGGTGCCGCTGGTTGCCACCAACCGAATCAATACGCCGGAGGTGGCCGAATCCATTCTCGCCAGCGGTCAGGCCGACATGGTGTCGATGGCGCGCCCACTGTTGGCGGATTCGCACTTTGTTGAAAAATCCGCCCGGGGTGACCGTCAGGACATCAACGTGTGCATCGCCTGCAACCAGGGCTGTCTTGACCACACTTTCTCCCTGAAGCGCGCCACCTGCCTGGTGAACCCGTTTGCCTGCTATGAAACCGAACTGACCCTGCCGAGCGTCACACAGCCCAAGTCGGTCGCGGTGGTGGGGGCTGGTCCCGCGGGCATGGCCACCGCCTGCTACGCGGCGGAGCGTGGCCACCAGGTCACCCTGTTTGAGCAGGACAGCCAACTTGGCGGTCAGTTCAACCTGGCGGCGAAGATCCCCGGCAAAGAGGAGTTTAAGGAAACCCTGGCCTACTTCAGTCAGCGACTGACCCGCCTTGGGGTTACCGTAAAACTGGGTGAGCGGGCCTTGCCGGAAACGCTGAAGGCCTTTGACCACGTCATTCTGGCCACCGGCGTTACGCCCCGGGTTCCCGGCCTTGAGGGGGTGCAGCACGACAAAGTGGTGACCTATCAGCAGGTGCTTCGCGGGGAACGGGAAGTGGGCCGTCGGGTCGCCCTGATGGGCGCCGGAGGCATTGGCTTCGATATGGGGGAGTTCCTTTCGGAAGCGCACGAATCCGCGACCCTGCACCCCAACACCTGGCTGGCACAGTGGGGCATCGACCCGCAGTATCAGCACAATGGCGGCTTGATTGAACGGGACAGCACCGCCTTTGAATCGGCGCGGGAGATCCACCTGTTGCAGCGCAAAGCCTCCAAGCCGGGCAAGGGCCTGGGCAAGACCACCGGCTGGATCCATCGTACGGTACTCAAGGACCGGGGGGTGAAGATGTGGTCCGGCGTGGAATATCTGAAGGTGGACGACGCCGGCCTGCACATTCGCCATAACGGCCAGGAGAGTGTGCTGGACGTGGATACGGTGGTGTTGTGTACCGGCCAGGAGTCCAACCGCACGTTGGGCGATGCGCTGACGGAAGCCGGGGTGACCTTCCAGTACGTTGGCGGGGCCGACGTTGCGGCGGAACTGGATGCCAAGCGGGCGATCCGCCAGGCCGCCGAGGTGGCCGCCGCGCTCTGATCGGTAGCTCTGAGATCACGCCCCGGCACGCCGGGGCTTTTTTGTGCTTTGCCGCTCGCTCTGCCATACCTGAAGGGTCATGGGGCGAGCAGCAGGAGCACACCATGAGCGAAACGCACTTCTCTCCCACGGGTTCCCAACTCAACCCCTACCTGGTGGTGGAGGACGCCCGCGCCGCCATCCATTACTACGAAACGGTGTTTGGCGCCGTCACCTCCATGGTGTTGTCGACACCGGACGATAAGGTGGCGCATGCCCAAGTGAGCATTGGAGACAGCACCCTGATGCTGATTGACGAGAACGCTCAGGCCGGTGTCTTCGGACCGGTCCACTACGGCGGGACACCGGTGTCCTTCTACCTCTATGTGGCAAACGTGGACGCGGTGTACGAGCGGGCGATCGCCGCGGGCGCTACCCCGGTTCAACCGGTGGAGGACCAGTTTTATGGCGACCGCATCGGCACCCTTCGGGATCCCTTTGGCCATGTGTGGGTGTTGGCCACCCACCGGGAGGATCTGTCCGAAGAGGCGATTCAGACCCGATTTGACGCGCTGTTTAAACGCCCGGGCTGACACGCTTCGAAGTAAAAGAAAACCGCGCTCCAGGGCGCGGTTTTGTGTTGGCTCAGGCCAGCTCAATGTCCCCTTGGGGGACGCAGCAACAGGGCAGGATCTGCCCGGGCTTGAGGTAAGCCATTGGGGCCGTCAGGTATCGCACTTCACCCTTGGCCAGGGTGGTTTTACAGGCGCCGCAATAGCCACTGCGGCATTCACTGTAATGGCCCTGGCGCTCGAGGCTTCGAAGTAGCGGGACCTGATCATCCTCGTGGATCAACTGCTGGCCACTGGCCAGGGTGATCCTCGCCATCAGAGCTCGAAATCCTTGAGATCCTCGGCGGCCAGTTTGTTGTCGATCTGGTTGGTCAGGTAGGAGGACACTTCCACCTCCTGCGGCGCCACCTGTACGGTGTCGCTTTCCAGCCAGGTACTCATCCACGGCAGCGGGTTGCTGCGCTTGTCGAAGATGGGCGGCAGACCAATGGCGGACATGCGCTCGTTGGTGATGAACTCCACGTAGTCTTCCACAATCTGCTTGTTCAGGCCCAGCATGGAGCCGTCCTTAAACAGGTACGCGGCCCAGGCCTTTTCCTGCTCCGCCGCGCGACGGAAGATCTCAATGGATTCGGCGTGACATTCGATGGCGATCTCCGCCATTTCCGGGTCGTCTTTACCGTCCGCCATCAGGTTGATCATGTGTTGGGTGCCCACCAGGTGGAGCTGCTCATCGCGGGCAATGAAGCGGATGATCTTGGCGTTGCCCTCCATCAGCTTACGTTCTGCGAAGGCGAAACTGCAGGCGAAGCTGACGTAGAAACGCACCGCTTCCAGCACGTTGACCGACATCAGGCACAGGTACAGCTTCTTCTTCAGGTCGCGCAGCGAGAGGGTGACCGACTCGCCGTTGATCTGATGGGTGCCCGCACCAAACTGCTGGTACAGCTGGGTGGTGTGGATCAGGTCATCGTAGTACTGGGAGATGTCACCGGCGCGCTTCTGGATCTCTTCGTTAACCACAATGTCGTCAAACACCACACCCGGATCGTTCACGATGTTACGGATGATGTGGGTGTAGGAGCGGCTGTGGATGGTCTCGTAGAAG